>JBNKDB010000182.1:0-4434 GCA_050288045.1 Anaerolineales bacterium
CGCCATGCACACATATGAATTGGCGCACCGCCCGGAGATCACCCTGAACCTGGACCTGGCACAGTGCGGTCTGGGCAGCGCCAGTTGCGGCCCGGGCGTGCTGCCGCAATACATCCTGGAGTCGGACAGTTACCACTTCCAGATGCGCCTGCGCCCGCTCGCCCCCGGCGATGATCCGGTTGTGGAGAGTAAGCAGCGGTTTGAGTAGATAGGTCGTAAAAGACTGCACGCGGAACCATGCCTTTCGAAAATCCGGTTCCGCGTGTATTATTTAAACCCAAACACGTTATTCGATCGACTTGGAGGCAGATGATGTTGGTAGGCGTATTGTCGGATATTCACGATAACCTGGAAAACCTGGATAAAGCTTTAGCCGTTTTTAAGGAACGCGGCATCAAGCAAGTTGTGTTTTGCGGTGACTTCTGCTCGCCGATCCCGTCACGCGTGCTGGGCGAATACGATGGCGAGGTGCACTGCGTGTTCGGCAATGGTGATGGCGATCGCTTTGCGATGCTGCGTTTCTCGCAGGAACTGGACAACAACCTGGTGCTGCACGGCGAGCACGCCGAACTGGAATTCGATGGCGTCAAAGTGGCTGTGACCCATTACCCGTTCTATGCCCAGGCGCTGGCGCGCACTGGTGATTATCAGGCGGTCTTCTCTGGGCATACGCATGAACTGCATCAGGAAACCATTGGCGATTGTCTGTGGCTCAATCCGGGGGAAGTGCTGGGCTGGAAAGGCAGGGCAACCTGTGCGGTATACGATTCGCAGCAGAATACGGCCGAGATCATCATGCTTTAATCTGAAAGGCTTGACATATCGCTGGGAATGAACCAGAATAACCCATCTTGAGTATGTGTATTGGAGAAGTTCTACACGCACCTGGCGGCCTAAGTTTGCCAGGTGCAACGTTTACCTATACCTAAAACTTTGAAGTTTGCAATTCAATAGGAGCGCGTTTTATGCTACGTTTTATCGGCAGCCGCATCTTATTTATCGCTTTTGTATGCGTGCTGATCGTCTTTTTTGTACATCTGGGAATGCGCATGATTCCCAATTCCGATATCGCTGAACCAAACTTCGATGTGGTCAGCCACGGTAAGGCCGCCTGGGCAGACTCGAAAACGTATATCTCCAATGCCTTGCATGGGGAATTGGGTTCGGTAAATCTGGACTCCGGCAGGTACAAGGTCTCCGAGATTCTAATCTTCTCTTATGGCAATAGTATGGGGTTACTTTTAATTTCTCTGATCTTCGCCACCGCCATCGGAGTCTACATTGGGGCCTTCACGGCCCTGACCAAGTGGCAACGCCTGGTGCTTCCACTGCTCACGCTGACGATCCTAGGGGTCTCCACGCCCTCCTTCTTTGCCGGGCTGCTTTTGCAGCAAGGGGCGATCAGTATTTATCAGGAAACCGGTACCCGCTTGATCAGCATGGCAGGGCATGGCTGGGACTTCCAGCATTTGATCTTGCCGGTATTGGTGCTGATGGCGCGCCCCCTGGCTTACCTGACGCGCTCTACCAATCTGGGGCTTTCCCAGGTGATGAAGGAAAACTTCATTACTACGGCTTATTCCAAAGGGCTTTCCAAACGTTACACCGTCAACGTGCATGCTATCCTGAACATGATCGTCCCGGCGTTGACCGCGGTGGGTGTTTCGCTGCGTTTTTCCTTGAGCAGTCTGCCGGTGGTCGAGGTGTTCTTTGCCTGGCCGGGAATGGGGCTGCGTATGTTGGAAGCCATCAACGGCCGCCAGACCACGCTGGTGGTCTCGCTGGCGCTGGCCATGGGCCTGACCTTCCTTATCATCAACCTAATCCTCGATATTGCCTATCGCATCGTCGACCCACGTTTGAGGGATACCAATGGCGCTGTTTAAACGCATCTTCTCTGCACTCCTCAACCCGCGCGCCAACCTGGATAAGGTGCCGCATTCCTATAGCCAGGACGACTCCGAAAACGGATACGAAGCCCCGGCCGGTGGGCGCGGTGGCATCAAACCGCGCGATATTCTGCTCAACTTTCCCTTGATGACCGGTGCGATTATCGTGCTGGCGTTATTCCTGTTGGTGTTGTTTGGTCCGGTGTGGGCGCCCCAGAACCCGTACATCACCGGCCAGCATATCGTCCCACATTACGATTTCGATCTGAAGGAATATATCGACCCGCCACTGCCGCCTTCGGCGGAATATCCGCTAGGCACCAACCAGTTTGGCAGCGATTTATTGAGCATGTTGATGCACGGGGCGCGCAACACCTTGATCGCCTGCGCCTTCATCACCATGACGCGCCTGATCATCGGTACCTTCCTGGGCGGGCTGGCCGGATGGCGGCCGGGTTCGTTGGCCGACCGGGTGGTGATGGGCGCCATCGGTGTGATTACGTCGGTGCCGTTGCTGGTCAGCAGTATGATCTTGATCTATGCCCTGGACATCCGGCGCGGGTTGTCGGTCTTTATCGTGGCGCTTTCGGTGATTGGCTGGACGGAGATCGCCCAATACATCCGCAGCGAGTTTCTGGTGCTGCGCGAAGCGCCGTACATCGAAGGGGCGCGCGCCGTTGGGCTACGCGGTGGGGGCGTGGCTGTACGGCATATTCTGCCCAACGTGCTGCCCCAATTGTTGATTATTACTTTCCTGGAGATGGGCGCAGTGCTCATGCTGCTGGGTGAGCTGGGGTTCGTGGGTGTGTATATTGGCGGCGGAACGCAGGCCGTCTTGAAACTGGATATTGGGCAGAACGTGACCGGGACGATGATCGATGTGCCGGAGTGGGGCGCAATGTTGGCGGAAGGTTTCCGCTGGCTGCGTTCCCGGCCGTTCGTCGTTTTCCCATCAGCGATTGCTTTCTTTGTTTCCGTGCTGGGCTTCACCTCGTTGGGTGAAGGCTTGCGCCGTTTGATCGAACGTTTCAGCGTCAATACGGCTTTCTTGCTGCGCAAGGAAATGCTGCTGGTGATTGTCGGGTTGACGGCGGCGACGGTGTTCATCATCAACAATACCGGTCCGGCTCCCTGGATCACCAAAGTGGCCCAGGCCTTCAACGGTGAATTGGCTTACGAGCATACCCGCGTGTTGACTGAAATGGAAGGCCGCCGGGTTGGCCAGGAGGGCGGCGATATGGCTGCGGCTTATATCGCCGAAAAGTTCGAGTCCTATGGTGTCAACCCAGGCTGGGAACACAACGAATATATTTACCAGATCGAGACTCAGATGGTCGAGCCGGTCAGCCAGCCTTACATGGCGCTGGTAGATGCCGGTGGTAATGTGATCGAAGCTTACCAGCACCAGATCGATTTCGGATTTGTGATCGAAGGGCATGGTGGCACCGGTGACGTGCAGTATCCGCTGACCTTCATCGGCTTCTCACCGGACACGACCTTCACCTGGGAGACCTTCAAGGGCCTGGATTTGCGTGACCGGATCGTGGTACTGGTGCGGGATAATGCCCCCAGCAATTTCGCCACCGAAGCCCTGATCCGTGGGGCGCGCGGCGTGTTGTGGGTCACCGGCGACCATCGTGATGACGTGACCTCGCAGTACCAGTCCGCTGATCCTGATAAGGATTATTTACTCGAACCCGGTATGCCGATTTATCGCATCCGGCCGCACATTTTGGATACGATCCTGGCGCAGGACGGTCTCACAGTTGCCGACCTGTTTTCTACGGATGAGAACGTCGATGAGGTTGGGCCGGGCTGGTTCCGCCGTGACTTGAGTTCACAGGTGCACATGAGCCTGGCGCTTTCTCCGTCAGAGCCGGTTACCGTACCGATTGTGATGGGCTACATTCCGGGGTCAGACTTGAGCCTGTTCCACGAGATGATCGTGGTGTTCGTGCAGTACGATGGCCTGGGTGTCGATCCGGACGGTACGCTCTTCCCGGCTGCCAATCACAATGCTTCCGGGGTGGGCACGCTGCTGGAACTGGCGCGCCTTTGGCAGGAGGAAGAACTGGATACCCGGCGTTCGGTGCTGCTGGTGGCCTGGGGTGGGGTGGCGCTGGATCAGGAGTTGGCGACCAATTTTATTGAAGACGCCAGCAACTTCCGCTTCTTGACCACACCGACCATGAATGGGCGCGTGATACCCTGGATGATCTTGCAGTTGGATTACGCCGGAACTGGCGGTGATACCCTACTGGTAGATTCGAATTCGCAGGGACGGGTAACCGAAACGCTGGTGGAGACGGCTGCCGAGGTGCAGGTGCCGGTCGAGTTTGTGACCGATGCTGGTATCGATGGTGAACTGGTTGCCGACCAGATCCCGGGGATTTACCTGCAATGGTCGGATGCTGAAGTACCCACGCCTGACCAGGACGTGTTCGCCCGCATTAGCGCCGACAAGTTGCAGAATTACGGCGAGACCGTGACCTTGTTGTTGACCAAGCTCGTCAGGTTGAGCGAATTTTAGGGCTTGTAGTGTACG
>JBNKDB010000183.1:0-3044 GCA_050288045.1 Anaerolineales bacterium
CGCATCACCACCGCCTTCGATGAGATGGCTGCGGGCATGCCGCCCGAACAACAAGGCTTTGTTGGTCAGATCGGAGCAGCTTTCTCTGAAAGCCTCAACAGCAATACCGACGTGCAGTTCGATGAGGAGACCGGCGTGAACTTCGAACAGGTCGCCCCCTCCAATTACGAGATCGAGGTCTATCCCAGCTCGGTCACCCAGAACGTGCCCGGCTACACCATCTTCGGCCTGTTCTTCATCGTGCAGGTGCTGGCCTCCAGCATCTTGCAGGAAAAGACCGACGGCACCTTCCGCCGCCTGCTGGTCGCTCCATTGTCCCGCCCGGCCCTACTGCTCGGCAAACTGCTGCCTTACTACCTGATCAACCTGGTACAGGTCGCGCTCATGTTCGCCATTGGTGTCCTGGTCTTCGGTATGACCCTGGGCAACGATCCCATCGCCCTCGTGTTGGTCACACTGGCAACTGCCGCCGCCGCTACCGGTATGGGCTTACTGGTTGCTGCTATCGGCAAGACCCCGGAACAGATCAGTGGAATTGCCACCTTGCTGGCGATCACCCTGGCGGCCATCGGCGGCATGATGGTGCCTACCTTCGCCATGCCTGAAGCCATGCAGACCATCTCCAAGATTTCGCCGCATGCCTGGGCACTGATGGGCTACCAAGACGTGATCGTGCGTGGGCTGGGCACAGCCGCCGTGGTCAACGAGGTCAGCGTACTACTCGGGTTTGCGGTCGTCTTCTTCGGGATTGCAGCGTGGCGCTTCCGCTTCGACTAACCACTACCCCTCGACCGGATCAGGGCTGGCAACCACCAGCCCTCTTCGGCTTTATTTGGAAGAGGAACTAATCGTTCAAGACCTTTTCAAAACAAACGGCCAGTTACCTAAAAACGTGTACAATGATGTAAACGGATCATCAACACGATGCCATTTCCGCCAAGAGAATTCAAGGGTATTTTCAACCAGCCATGACCCATAAAAAACACGATTTCAAAAATGATATCCTGACCATGCTGACTGCCTACGTCACACTTGGGGCCGTTGCCCTGATCAGTCTCACTGCCCTCGGCCTATCCACACCGACATTCTGGGCGCTGCTTGTGCTCTTTATTATCCTCGGCGTGCTCTTCTGGGCCTTCCCGCATAAAGACGCCTCGCACCACCAGAAAATCCGCTTCCTGGCCGCACAGACGCTCATCATCACGATCATGATGGTGCTGGGCAGGAATACGGCCATCTTCGCCGTACTGTTCTTCATTTCCAGTGCCCAGGCCATGATGATCTTACCAGGCAGCCGCGGCTTCTATTGGATCGCTTTGTTCACCCTGATCGCCGTAATCGGTTTCGTGCTCGATGAAGGTTGGCTTTCCGGCCTAGGTTCCGTATTGATCTATGCTGCCGGGTATTCTTTCTTTGGTATATTCGGTTCGATCATGATGCAGGCCCAAGCAGAACGCCAGAAAAGCCAGGCGCTGCTGGAAGAACTCCAGGAGACCCACAGCCAATTGCAAGATTACGTATTGCGCGTCGAGGAACTGGCCGTCGCCGAAGAACGCAACCGGCTGGCGCGCGAAATGCACGACTCGCTCGGCCACCGTCTGACTGTCGCCTCCGTACAGTTGGAAGGCGCCCAATACCTGATTCCCGAAGACCCGCAGCGCGCCGCCCAGAAAGTAGAAGTCGTGCGCGGCCAGGTGCAAGAAGCGCTCGGCGAACTGCGCCAGACTGTTGCCCAACTACGCGAACCACTGGAAGCCAGTCTCTCGATCACCCAGGCCTTGCAGCGCCTGATCGCCTCTTTTGAAGCCGCCAGCGAACTGACCGTGAACGTGATCCTGGCCGAAGACATCCCCCCACTACCCGACTCGCATCGTCTGGCGCTCTACCGCAGTGCCCAGGAAGCGCTGACCAACGTGCAGCGCCACGCCAAAGCTCATAATGTCTGGCTGCAATTGACCTTCCAAGGCAACGCAGTCAATCTATTGGTCAGCGATGATGGCATTGGCCTGCCGGAAGGCGCTGAACAGGCCGGTTTCGGACTGCGCGGCATGCGCGAACGGATGGGTTTGGTCGGCGGCAAACTGCTGCTCGAACCACGCCATGGCGGCGGCACGCAGTTACGCGTCGAAGTACCTTTGCCCGCGGAGGAAAGTAATGCCTGAGACGATCCGCGTTTTGCTGGTCGACGACCAGAAACTGATCCGCGAGGGTTTACAGACCCTGATGGAAATCCAGCCGGACATCGACGTGATTGGTGAAGCCGAGAATGGCCTGGAAGCCTTGGCGAGATACGAAGAACTCCAGCCCAATGTCGTGTTAATGGACATCCGCATGCCCGAAATGGACGGTGTCACCGCCACACGCGAGATCATCACCCGCTGGCCGGGGGCGCTGGTCATCATCCTGACCACCTTCGACGACGACCAATACGTCTTCGAAGGCTTGCGCGCCGGGGCACAGGGCTATATGCTCAAAGACGTTTCTGGCAAGGAGATCGCTGAAGCCATCCGCACCGTGGCCGGAGGCGGCACCTTGATCGAACCCTCCGTAGCGCGTAAGGTCGTCGCCGAGTTCGCCCGCCTGACCCCGGCCGCGCCCCCGCCGGACGACGAATTGATCGACGAGCTTTCGGAACGTGAGGCCGAAATTCTGGGTTTGATGGCCAACGGCCTGTCCAACAAGGAAATCGCCCAGCAGCTCTACCTGGCGGAAGGCACGGTCAAGAATTACGTTTCCAATGTCTTGCGCAAGCTGGACGCCCGTGACCGCACCCAGGCCATCCTGAAAGCGCAGGAACTGGGGCTGGTCTAGGCACGGGAGCGTGAAACGTGAGCCGAGATTCGTAAAACGAAAGTCAAGAACATATTCTTAATACTTTACTCGTCTACCCAGTTTCCGTGTCTACTTGTATTCCTGTCTACCGCCTAATTTGCATCTTGCCATCTCTAATTTGTAATTCATTTGCATCTTTGCACCCTGCATCTTGTATCCTACCCCCAACTCCCACACCCTTATGAAACCCATCTCCCGGATAATCGTATAGA
>JBNKDB010000184.1:0-5498 GCA_050288045.1 Anaerolineales bacterium
GCCAAACCGCTAGCGCCCTATTCCCCCGGCATCCGCACCGGACAGTTCGTCTACACCTCCGGCCAGATCGGCCTCGACCCGGCCACCGGCAAACTGGCCCCCGGCGGCGTGCAGGCCGAAGCCAAACAAGCGCTCGAAAACCTCAAAGCCGTATTGGAAGCGGCGGGGGCATCGCTCGAATCGGTCGTCAAGACCACCGTTTTTATGCAGGACATCGGTGATTACGCCGCCATCAATGAAATCTACGGCAGCTATTTCAGCGCCGATCCCCCGGCGCGCTCGGCCGTCCAGGTGGCTGCCTTACCTGCCGGTGCGCTGGTCGAGATCGAAGCCGTCGCTTTGGTGAACGCGGCATAATTGAAGTCCAGCACGTAACAACAGGATCACATCGCCTATGCCCCAGGTATCCGTTATCGTCCCTTGCCTAAATGAAGAGAAGACCATCCGCCTGCTGCTGGAGGCTATCCACGCGCAGACCTACCCAACTGAGCAGATGGAAGTCGTCATCGCTGACGGTATGTCCACGGATGGCACCCGGGCAGAAATCGCGGCTTTCCAGGCAGACTGCCCGGATTTGGCAGTGCGAGTGATCGACAACAATGCCCGCACCATCCCGGCGGCGCTGAACCGCGCCATTGATGCTGCCCAAGGCGAGTACATCGTGCGCCTGGATGCCCACTCCGTGCCGCGCCCGGACTACGTGGAGCGCAGCCTGGCTGATTTGCAAGCAGGCATAGGAGCCAATGTCGGCGGGGTGTGGGAGATCAAACCACGCGGAGAGAACTGGATTGCCGAATCGATTGCGATTGCAGCCGCTCACCGGCTGGGTGTGGGCGATGCCAGCTACCGCTACACCGATAAAGCCCAAAGCGTAGATACCGTACCCTTTGGCGCTTACCGCAAAGCCTTCGCACTCGAGATCGGTGGCTACGACGAGACCTTGTTGAGCAACGAAGATTACGAATTCAACACGCGCGTGCGTCAATCGGGCGGCGTGGTCTGGCTGGACCCACAGATCCGCTCGACCTACTTTGCCCGCCCCAATTTTAGCGCATTGGCAAAGCAATACTGGCGCTACGGCTTCTGGAAAGTACGCATGCTGCGGCGCTACCCTGCCACCATCCGCTGGCGGCAGGCGCTGCCGCCGGTCTTCGTGTTCAGCCTGATCGTACTCGGCCTGGCCGCACTCTGGCTGCCGCTTGCGCGTTTGCTTTTTATCTTAGAAGTGGTATCATATAGCCTGATCCTGCTGGCCGTGGGCATGCAAACGGCATTCAAAAATCGAAAACTTGCCACCATGATCGGTGTCCCTCTGGCGATTGCCACAATGCACATTTGTTGGGGGGGCGCTTTTTTATGGAGCCTGCTCACTAAAAAGTAATCTTGTCTATGCAAAAAAACGGAACAAACCTGCGATGAAACCTCCAGCGAATGCGCAAAAGTCTCGCCGCTGGCGTTTGAGGTTGGGGGAACGGCGCGTTCTACTCGTGGTGGGCGATCTGCTGATGGCAGTCTCTGCCCTCTTGATCGGCCTGTATTACTGGCAGCTTGGGCAGGAGATCGAAAGCTTCGTTGAATTCCTGATCATCCGCCCAGAAAAGTGGTTCTTCCTGCTGCCGTTCATGTGGCTGCTGTTGCTGGTCGACACTTACGACACGCATCGCGCTTCCAACTGGCAAGCCACAGTGCGCGGCACGACCACCGCCGCCCTGATCGGGCTGGGTATTTACATGCTGGTGTATTTCACCTCTTCGCCCGGCTCCCTACCCCGGCGTGGTGTGGCCGGTTTCATCGTCACGGCCTTCCTCCTCACTCTCTCCTGGCGCTTGATCTACATCCAAATTTTCACCGACCCGCAGTTCATGCGGCGCGTCTTGCTGGTGGGAGCAGGCAGCACCGGTCAGGTACTGCTGCAGGTCGTCAACGACCTATGGCCGCCGCCGTTCTATCTGGTTGGCCTGGCGGACGACGACCCGAATAAGATCGGCACCGTGATCGAGGGTTATCTGGTATTGGGGGGCAGCGAGAGCATCCTGGAATTGATCGAACAAGAAGCGATCACCGACGTGATCGTCGCCATTACCGGCAAGATGAACCCGCAAATGTTCCAGATGCTGTTGGACGCCCAGGAACAAGGCGTCGAGATCACGCGTTTTCCCACCGCCTACGAACAATTATTGGGCCGCGTACCGGTGCAACATCTGGAAGCAGATTGGATTCTGCGCTCATTCGTCGACGATGCCCAGGTGACCAGTTTCTACGAAATCTCCAAGCGCCTGCTGGACATCATTGGTGGAATCGTAGGCGTGGTAATCTTGATCCTGATCAGCCCGTTCATTGCGCTGGCGATCTTCCTAGAATCAGGCCACCCCATCGTCTTCACCCAGACGCGCGCCGGGAAGGGTGGCCGTCCTTATAAAATTTTCAAGTTCCGCACGATGACCACCAACGGCAACGGCCCTATCGAACTGACCAAAGAAGATGACCAACGCACGACTGCGTTGGGCAGGTTCTTGCGCAAAAGCCGCCTGGACGAATGGCCGCAGTTCATTAACGTGTTACGTGGGGAAATGAGCCTGGTTGGGCCGCGCCCCGAACAACCTGAATTAATGACACATTTCCAGAACGAGATTCCCTTCTACCGCGGGCGGCTGCTGGATAAGCCCGGCATCACCGGTTGGGCGCAGATCAATTTCGGCTATGCCGCCTCCATCGAAGAAATGATCATCAAGCTTGAATACGATCTCTACTACATCAAGCATCGCAGTATCTGGCTGGACCTCTCGATTATCTTGCGCACAGCGGGGACGGTGTTTGGTCTGCGAGGCCGCTAGCATGGCAGCAAATTTCACCAACACCCAGAATCGCTTGCAAACTGCACCGGATTGGAAGCGTCCATGAAGGTACGCAACCTGCTGCGAGATCAGAACCTGTTCTTCCTCGACCTGGCCCTGGTAGCCGTATCGGTCGTAGGCAGCTTCCTATTACGCCTGGAACTCTCCCAGCTTTATTTCGATTACCTGCCGACCGTCTTCTGGATGTTGGTCGTCGCTCTGGTGGTCAAACCACTGGTCTACAGCCAGTTCGGCCTGTACCGGCGTGTGTGGGCCTATGCCAGTATCCGCGAGATGCGCCTGATCGTGATCGCAGTGACGACCGCCTCGGCAGCGATGGGCGCAATTGTATTGACCATGTTCCACTTCCAGGTTTTCCACTTCCTGCCACGCTCGACCATCCTGATCGACTGGATGGTTTCGTTGGGCATGGTTGGCGGCGTACGTTTTGCCGCCCGCCTGGTTACTGATAACCAGACCAACGGCAAACGCGCCAACGGGAAAGAAAAGCATGTCCTGGTAGTCGGAGCCGGAGATGCCGGGGCTTTGGTAGTGCGCGAATTACAACGCAACCCGCAACTGAACCTGATTCCGGTCGCTTACCTGGACGATGACACTGACAAACAAAACCACGAAATCCACGGCGTGCCGGTCGTCGGCCGCCTGGAAGATTTGGCCCAGGTGATCGACACCCAGCCGGTCAGCGAGGTCATCATGGCGATCCCCAGCGCGCCGGGCAGCGTGCTGCGCCGGGTGGCCGACGTGTGTCGCCGCAAGGGGATACCTTTCCGCACCATGCCGGGCATCTACGAACTGCTCGGTGGTGTGGTCAGCGTCAACCGCCTGCGCGAGGTGGATATCACCGACCTCTTACGGCGCGAACCGGTCAACATCGACCGCCAGCGCGTCGGGCGCAGCCTACAAGGCAAACGCATCCTAATCACCGGTGCGGGCGGTTCGATTGCCAGCGAGTTATGTCGCCAGATTGCGCGTTGGGGCCCGGCAGAGATCACCCTGGTTGGGCATGGGGAAAACAGCATTTTCGAGATTTTGTTAGAATTGGAAGATTCTTTTCCATCACTGGCTCTGCACCCGGTGATCGCCGACGTGCGCGATCGCCAACGCCTGGAAGTGATCTTTGAACGTTACCAACCCGAGGTAGTCTTCCACGCCGCGGCCCACAAACACGTCTACCTGATGCAGATGAACATTCCGGAAGCGATCACCAACAACCTCTCTGGAACGCGCAACGTGATTACCGTTGCCAGCCAGTCCGGGGTGGAGAAGTTGGTGATGATCTCTACCGACAAGGCCGTGCGGCCCTCCAGCGTGATGGGCGCCAGCAAACGCCTGGCCGAGATGATCGTGCTGGATGCTGCCCAACGCACCAGCAAAGCTTTTTCGGTCGTACGTTTTGGCAACGTGCTCGGCAGCCGGGGCAGCGTGATCCCACTCTTCAAACGCCAGATCGCCCAGGGCGGCCCGATCACCGTCAGGCACCGGGATATCGAACGCTTCTTCATGACCATCCCCGAAGCCGTGCATCTGGTCTTGCAGGCTTCGGCGCTGGGTGAAGGCGGCGAAACCTTCATCCTGAATATGGGCGAACCGGTACGCATCTTGAACTTAGCCGAAGACCTGATCCGCCTGTCCGGACTGGAACCGGGCAAGGATATCGAGATCGTTTTCACCGGCATGAAGCCGGGCGAAAAACTGAGCGAAGTGCTGTGGGACGAAGGCGCTGAATACCAGCCCACCGACCACCCCGACATCACCCGCCTGCTGGGCGAAGAAACCCTGAGTGGTGAAACGCTGATGCAGCAAGTAGATACCCTGATCCAATTGGCGCAGGCCGATGATTCGGAAGCAATTGTGGAACAATTAGAAGCCGTGATCCCCGGAGCAGCCATCAAAAGCACTGCCCCGCCGGATCTCAAATCGATCGTTTAATGAGTGCTATACAATATATCGGAGGATAAATGGACACAAAGGTTTTCCCGGAAGGTTTCTTGTGGGGATCAGCAACTTCTGCATACCAGATCGAAGGCGCCTGGGACCAGGACGGTAAAGGCGAAAGTATCTGGGATCGTTTTTCACACACCCCTCGCAAGGTACAGAACGGTGATACCGGCGACGTCGCCTGCGACCATTACAACCGCATGCCGGAAGACGTCGCTCTGATGAAAGACCTGGGACTGCAAACCTACCGCTTCTCGATCTCCTGGCCGCGTGTGCTGCCACAGGGCACCGGGCAGGTCAATCAGAAAGGTCTGGATTTCTACGATCGGCTGGTAGACGAACTACTCAAGGCAGGCATCAAACCCAATGCCACCCTCAACCACTGGGACCTGCCGCAGGCGCTGCAAGATAAAGGCGGTTGGCCCAACCGGGATTGTGTGGATTGGTTCGTCGATTATGCCCAGATCATGTTCGATAAATTGGGCGACCGCGTCGATTTCTGGGCCACCCACAACGAGCCGCGTGTGGTTGCTTTCTTGGGGCACGCCTGGGGTGACTTCGCTCCCGGCATCTCGGACCAAGGTGCCGCTTACCAGAGCGCCCACCACCTGCTGCTTTCACACGGCAAGGCCGTACAGTTGTTCCGCCAGGGCAATTACAAGGGCCAGATCGGCCTCGTACTGGCGTTGTCATACGCCTACCCCG
>JBNKDB010000185.1:0-8241 GCA_050288045.1 Anaerolineales bacterium
GGTTCAGCGACACGATCATGAATTCCCCCCATGTGTACGGGCGCGACATTCCCGACACCTTACTGGCCGACATTGCCGCCATTTACCGCAACAGCCAGCACCTCGCCAAGCTGGTTGATGACGTCCTGGATTTGAGCCAGATCGAAGCCCGGCGCATGGCGATCACCAAAGAATGGACCTCGATCACGGAGATCATCAACGAAGCCATGGAAGCCGTGCGCGCCCTCTTCGACTCTAAAGAGCTATATCTAAAGACCGAAATCGAATCTGAAATTCCTCCCATCTTCTGTGACAGCACCCGCATCCGCCAGGTCATCATCAATCTGCTTGGAAACGCCGGGCGCTTTACCGACCAGGGCGGTGTGCTGATCAAAGCCTGGCTGGATGGCAGCGAAACCGTAATCAGCGTCTCCGATACCGGACCAGGTATTTCACCGCAGGACCAGAAAAACATCTTCCAACCGTTCCACCAGATCGAAAGCATCTACCGTAACCACCGCGGTGGTAGTGGTCTGGGCCTGACGATCAGCAAGCAGTTTGTCGAGATGCACAATGGCAAGATGTGGCTAGAAAGTGAGCTCGAGGTCGGCACAACCTTCTTCTTCAGCCTGCCGGTGCAACTCAATTTGCAAATCGCCCAAGACTCCCACGGCGACGCCCGCCGCTATTTCAATCCCTACGAGCAATATGAACCCCGCACGCGAACGGCAAATCTGCCAGAAGAAGAAATCCAGAACCGCTTCGTACTCTACGAGGACGACGTCGTCCTGGAACGTTTGCTGCGCCGCTATCTCGATCAAGCCGAAGTGGTTGCCAAGCATGATTTTTCCGAAGCCGTACAAGAATTGTATCGCTCCCCTGCGCAAGCACTGATTCTCAACACCACGACCGAACACGAGCGTGAGAAGATCGAGGAGAGTCTCTCCACAATTCCTATGGAAACTCCTGTGATCTCGTGTTGGATTCCGGGGCGGGAGAAAGTTGCCCAGGAGCTGGGCGTAGTCGAATACCTGTTAAAACCTGTCGGCCAGCAGGAAATCCTAAATGCACTCAAGAAACTGGATATCGACGTCAGGCGCATTTTGCTGGTGGACGATTCGACCGAAATCTTGCAGTTGTTCACCCGCATGCTTTCTTCAACCGATGACAACTACCGCATCTTGCAGGCATCCAATGGGAAGCGCGCCTTGAACCTGATGCGCAAACGCAGGCCCGATGTGGTCTTGCTCGACCTGATCATGCCCGACCTAGATGGTTTTCAATTATTACGCGAGAAAAGTATGGATGACACGATTCGGGATATCCCCGTGATGGTGATCTCTTCAATTAACCCGATAGGTGATGCAATTGTCAGTGATGAAATCCGGGTCACGCGCCGGGATGGGCTTTCCCTGAACGACCTGATCAATTGCATCCAGACTCTGGGTTCAGTCCTTTCCCCGTCAACTGAGCCAACTCGTCTAACTTCTCCAGAAAAACCTGTCGACTGATCGGCTTATTCACGAAGGCTTCGGCGCCAAGCGAAAACGCCAGTTCTTCTTGCGGCAAAATCGTGCAAATCATTACCGGGATCTCCTGGGTAAGTGGGTGCTGCTTGAGCATTCCCAATACTTTCCACCCATTGGTCTTGGGCATCATAATATCCAGGACAATCATCATGGGTGGATCTTTTTCTACCAGATCGAGGACCTCCTCGGCATCCCGGGTAACGACCAACCGGTAGCGGCTGCCGGACACATACCGCTCGAACAACTGCAAAGTATCCATATTGTCGTCGACCACCAGCACCGGGAATTGCTCCCGCCAGGGGATCAGCAGTTTGACGGCAAAACGTTGTTCGGATATCTCGGCAAACGTAATTTCCACTCGGCTGAGTTTTGCTAATTCCTTTGCTACTTGAATATCGGGGAGATTCTCCACCTCCGAAAACCTTTTCGATTCCCGGTGACCATTCGCTTTGACCTCGATCGCGGCACCACATTCGACAGCCTTAGCCGTAAGGCCGACTTGTCCTCCCAGAGATTGCTTGATCGCAGCATTGATCAGATTGACGAGGATTTGATTCAAGACCACCGAGTGAATTGCCAGCGGGCGTAAAAGGTTCGACATTTCAATTTTCAAGGAAACGTTTTCCTTTTTCGCCAACGGGGCAGTCAACTCTTTAACAGCTTGCAATTCCTGATCGAGCAAAGTTGGTTCGTCGGGAAGTTGCTCTTGCACCCAATCCAATTCCTTATCCCAACTGGTTATTTCTTCATGCGAAGCCTGCTCGGGATTACGCTGCACTTGTTGCACCAATAAGTCTGCCAACGCTTCCAATGCCAGCCGCTGTTCCCGGCGCAACTGTCGCGGGCTGATGCATAATTGGTCGGCGACGATCTGTTGGTTCAACTGCTGGACGTAGCAGCTAAACAACGAATCGTGAATGCGCCAGGCCCGCGAGCTATCCGGCTCATCATCCTGTGGTTTTAATTTTTCAATGCCATCCGTAAGAATTTTGCGCAGCCGGTTAGCCGTGTCGAATTGATCCCCAATATCAAAATGCTCTACTAATGCGTTATTCCGTAAATATTCAGCATTATATAAATGTTTCAAAGCGCCCCGTAAACTTTCCAGAAAGTCTTCACGCTTAAATGAATCCACAATAACCTCACTCGGTGCGCACTAATTGTATACCATTATATTTGTTTTAAACTCACGAAAAATCTGTCCGCTTTACGTCCTATTCATGTCCTCGTTTAGCCTTATACATTTAACTTCTATTGCTATTATTATATTATATAGAGAAGCACAGAATGTAACAACTCCCCATTCACCTACGGGAACACTTCTATAAGCGAGAAAAGACGCGTGAATTCGAGAGAACGGGTTCTATTATCCTTAAGCCCTCAGAAAGCAACTCGCTTTCCATGGAATTTAGGGGGAAGTCCAGCCAATGGAAAGCGCGTGCAATTTTTGAACATACATTCTGGCAACCAAAGCATAACCCCCAATGGTGGCATAGCGATGCAGAAAAAGCTCCCCACCGACACCTATACAAATCAAAATAAAAGTACACGCCCGCATGTTGATCTATGGACAAAGCGGCGTTTTTTCTTAAAACCCAATTACATCCGCTAGAACATACTCACCGAGGTACATAAAATGGATGCCACATTACAGAAAATTTTTGACAACGTACTCGAAGGCGACATGGGTACAGTTAAAGTGAACGTACAAGCCGCCGTCGATGCCGGCGTCGAAGCCGAAGCGATCCTAAAACAAGGCCTGATCCCGGCCATGGGCGAAGTTGGACGACTGTTCGAAGAAGGCGAATACTTCGTTCCCGAAATGCTAATTGCCGCCCGTGCCATGCAGGCGGGGCTGGAGATCATTAAACCCATGCTAATCGCAAGCGGTGTGGAACCGCTCGGCAAAGTTGCGATTGGCACGGTGCAGGGCGACTTGCACGACATTGGCAAGAACCTGGTCGCCATGATGATGGAAGGTGCCGGATTCGAAATCTACGATTTGGGCGTCGATGTCCCTGCCAATAATTTTATCCAGGCCGTAAAAGACAACCAAGTCCACATCCTCGCCCTTTCGGCACTGCTCACCACCACCATGCCAAATATGCAAGCCGTGATTGCTCAATTACAGGATGCCGGTCTGCGCGAACAGGTCAAAGTGCTGATCGGTGGTGCCCCCGTGACCCAGGAGTATGCCGCTGAAATTGGCGCAGATGGTTATGCCGCTGACGCTAGCCAGGCTGCCTCCCTGGCGAAGAGCCTGATGAATTAATTCGTTTATATAACGTAGTTCTATTTGGTCTTACTCTTAATACTGAGTAGAAAGGAGGTGGAAGAAACTTATTCGAGCATTGAACAACAGGTACCTATTGTAAAAAGCCAGCCTGTATAGGCAAAATTGTGCTAAGGAGAAACGGAAAAGATGAGTAAGAGAAAACTGAGCCGACGAGAATTTTTGCGCTTGAGCGCACTCACCTCTGCAGCCGCGACATTGGCGGCATGCGGTGGAACGGAAGAACCCGCGCCCGAAGGTGCAGCTGAAGAATCTGAGGGTATGGCAGAAGAAGCACCTTCGAGCGAAGGTGTAACCGCTACCTGGTGGTATGCCTGGGGTAACCTGCCTCCCGCCATTGACACCATCGTCGAAACCGATGAATTCAAGGAGTGGATGGGCAACGATAAATTGGAGCACAAAGGGTCGGTCGAAACCGAAGCCTTGCTGGCCGCGGTTGCAGCCGGTACTCCGCCTGACGGTGGTTCCAACTTCGACTATCCTGCCCTGTGGTCACGTGGTGCGGTTCTCCCGGTCAACGACATGGTTGAAACCAGCAGCATGGTCAAAGAAGACGACATCATCCCCGCCCTGTGGGAAAGCTGCTTCTATGGCAATGACATGATCGGTGTTCCCGGCATTGAATCCTACCTGTGGTACGGCATGAACTACAATGCCAACGCTGCCGAAGAAGCCGGCCTGGACCCCGACACTCCCCCACTGACCTGGGAAGATGTCTACACCTGGCACGAAGCACTGACCAAATTCGACGATGCCGGCAACCTGTTGCAGTTCGGCTTCGACCCATACGATGCCATTGCCGGTGAACCTGACTTCGCAGCTACCTCCTTCGGCTTCACCTGGTGGAACGAAGAAACCCGCCAATTCGACCTCGGCAATGACCTGATGGCCGAAGCGCTGGACGTCTCCGGCGACTTCATCCGCCTGGTTGGCCCCGATAAGTTCCAGGGTATGCGCCAGGTCGAAGGCCAGGGCACCTGGGGCGCGGCTTACAACGCTGGCGTCCAGAACATGATCGTTGAAGGTTACTGGCACCCCGGAGAAACCCAGATCCAGCAGCCTGACATCGCTCAATACAACCGAGCCACCTGGGCTCCTGTACCTGCCGCCCGCGCAGGCCACAAGATCATGGCTACCGGCGCACACTTCGTACAACTCTTCAAAGGCGCCCCCAACACCGCTGCCATGTTCAAGTTCTCTGAATTCTTGCTGAGCCAAACCGCATTGGATACCATCTTCGCAGAAGTTGGCTGGTTGTTCGGCAAGCTGTCCTACCTCGAGACCGTCGACCCCAACACGTACCCCGGCCTGGACTTCTACCTGCAAGCCCCCAACGAAGTTACCGACTGGATCCTCGGCCGCCGCTGCCCGATCCACTGGTACGTCTCGGATCAATATGTTGAACTGCGTGAGCAAGTCTACCGCGACCTGATTACCCCGCAAGAGGCTGCTGCTGAACTGCAAAAGCGCGCCCTGGATGAATGGGAAGCACAAGGACTTGAATAAATCGATCTGAATCTCGGATCATACGTACCCGTTGTCGGATGACAACGGGTACGTAATCCGGATCGGCATCCACATCAAGCATTTTCTCGGCCAATCGAGGAATCGACCACTGGTTGTACAGAAAACAACACCGGATAGAAACTTTTATCTATAATTAGCTATCAAACTCTCTTTATATGATTTATAGCTCAAGAGAATGGTTTACTAGAAGAATCGAGAGGTACTCCACATGGCTGTAATCCCGCGATCTAGAAAATTAACAAGAATTGAACGGCGCAGCCTGATCATGGGGTTGATCTTTATCTCCCCCTGGATCGTTGGCTTCCTGCTGTTCACCGTTTACCCGTTGGCATATTCAGCTTACGTCAGCCTGACCCGCTTCGACCTGATCGGCGATCCGGTCTTCATCGGTGCCAAGAATTACGTCAAGCTCTTCACCGACGACCCCCATTTTTGGAACGTAATGTATAACACGGTATATTACGTTGGTTTCAGTGTGCCGCTTGGCTTGATTTTTGCCTATCTGGTTGCCAACCTGCTGAACTTGAATATCGTCGGGCGCTCGTTCTTTCGGGCGATCATCTACGTTCCATCCATTGTTCCAGCAGTTTGCTCCGCCATGGTGTGGACATTCCTCTTGAACATCCAATACGGGGCGATCAACTCGATCTTGCAAACTTTCGGTCTCCAGGCCATTCCCTTTTTATCGAACCCGGCCCTGGCAAAGCCCTCCATGATTGCGGTCGCGGTTTGGGCGCAGGGTGCCGCGGTGGTGATCTTCCTAGCTTCCCTGCAAGATGTCCCCCGATCGCTCTACGAGGCTGCCACCGTGGATGGTGCCAATACCTGGCAAAAATTCTGGAATGTGACCATCCCAATGACCACCCCGGTGATCCTCTTCAATCTGATCATGGGCTTCATCAGTTCCTTCCAGGAATTCACCATTCCCTGGTTGCTCACCCAGGGTGGCCCGATGAACTCCACCGAATTCTACGCCATCCACCTTTACCGCAATGCATTCGAATATCTGCGCATGGGTAAGGCATCGGCAATGGCGTGGGTCCTGTTCGTGATCATCATTTTCTTCTCAATTATCCTATTCAGAACATCCGGTCGTTGGGTTTACTACGGAGGTGACGAATGACATCCGTCAGCCGCAAGCTCGAACAAGAACAAATTCTGCTCAAGAAAGTCAAGGAAAAGAAAAAAGTCACACCAAAAGTAGTGGTCCTTGAATTCCTGAAATATTTTCTCCTGACTGTGATCGTTTCCAGTTTTGCCTTTCCGCTTTTCTGGATGATCAGTTCGGCACTAAAGAATGACCCCCAGATCTACACCATCCCGCCGGTGATCATTCCTATTCCGGCCCACTGGAATAACTTCATCGATGGTTGGACCCGGTTGCCGTTTACGACCTTCACAATCAACTCGATCTTCCGCTACACGGTACCGGTGACGTTGGCAACCGTATTTTCATCGATGCTGGCTGCTTACGGGTTTTCAAAACTGCGATGGCCGGGCCGCGACATCCTCTTCTATCTGTGCATTGCTACCATGATGGTGCCCTGGCAGGTAACGATGGTGCCGTTGTTCATCACCTTCCGCAACCTGAACTGGATCAACTCTTACCGGCCGTTGGTCGTGCCCTCCTTATTTGGTGCGCCCTACTTCATTTTCATGCTGCGCCAGTTTTTCATGGGGCTACCCGAAGAACTTTCGGACGCCGCTCGCATCGACGGAGCAACAGAATTCGGCATCCTCTTCCGCATCATCTTACCGCTCTCGATCCCTGCCCTGGCAGTTGTTGCCCTGTTCCGCTTCGTTTCTGCCTGGAACGATTACCTCGGGCCGCTCATCTATTTGAACAAAGATGAATTGTTCCCACTGGCATTGGGCATCCAACGCCTGCGGGTGATTGCCACCAGTATGGGCACCTCGGCTAACGCCTACCCGCACTTGATGGCAGTCAGCACGATCGTGGCGATGCCGATCATCCTGGCCTTCTTCTTCGCCCAGCGCACCTTCATCGAAGGCATTTCGCTGACCGGCTTGAAAGGCTAAACCGGCCAGGCCACTAAACAGCACGTTTTCCAATGGGCGCACAGTATGTGCGCCCATTGAGCTTATTGACCTAATCGGACAATTTGGATTGATTTTGCACAAGGAGCGAACAAAGCAATGCCAATCGACTTTTCACCGGAACGCTGGGAAGACATCCGCACCGTCTACGCAAAATGGTGGGCCGGAGAATTGGAACGGCCAATCATCCCGGTTTGGCTGAAAGGCAGAGATCCCGGCAGGGATATGCCCGCCACCCCACTGCTCACCCAACAAACCTGTACCGATCTTTCACAATCCCCGGAAGCCATCATCGACCGCATCGACTATGAGCTTTCTACCCTCAAGTTTCTCGGGGATGCTTACCCGATTTTCAACATGGACTGCTTCGGGCCGGGTGTATTGGCCGCCATGATGGGTGCCCGGCTGGATAACTCTTCCGGGCGGGTGTGGTTCTTCGGGCCAAAGGATATCCCCATTACCGATCTCCACTTCGAGTTCGACCCAGAAAACCAGTGGTTCAAACGCATCAGCGACATTTACGCCGCCGCTATGGAACGTTGGCAGGGACAGGTATTGATGGGCATGACCGACCTGGGCGGCAACCTGGATATCCTCTCCACTTTCCGCCCTTCCGAGAAATTACTCATGGATCTGTACGACCATCCCGAAGAAGTCAAGCGCCTGACCTGGGAAGCCCATGAAGCCTGGCATCAGGCCTACACCGCCCTGAACGCCATCCTCCAGCCCATCAATCCGGGCTATTCGGACTGGTCTTTGATCTATAGCGACCGCCCATGCTACATCCAGCAAAGCGATTTCTCTTATATGATCAGCCCTAAGATGTTCGAGGAATTCATCAAGCCAGAACTGGCA
>JBNKDB010000186.1:0-4566 GCA_050288045.1 Anaerolineales bacterium
GGATGAGCAAAAGGCGTTGCTGGCCGACTTGGAAGTCTGTGACGCGCCGCGCACCTGCCCCCACGGCCGCCCGACCATGATCCATCTTTCAATCGACCTCTTGGAACGCCAGTTTGGGCGTAAGGGGGCGCGCTAAAATAATTTAGGCTGGGGGTGTTTCGGGGGAACTGTAAGGTAAGACGAAGGAGAAGGTGGTGCCCACATTCGGTTCGCTATCCGCCTTGATCTCGCCGCCATGCGCTTCAATGATCTTCTTACAAATCGATAGCCCCAACCCGGTGCCTTCGGCGATCTGTTCCGAACCCGGTACCCGGTAGAACTTCTGGAAGAGACTTTGCATGTGTTCGGGCAAGATGCCGCGCCCGGTATCTTGCACGGCGCAAACCACCTGCTCATCTTCGACGCGGCAGGTCAGGGTGATCACGCCGTTAGGCCGGTTGTATTTGATGGCGTTGCTGATCAGGTTGAGCACGACCTGTTTGATCTTGTCGGCATCGCCGTGCAGCAAGGGTAGTTCATCGGGGATGGATTGTTCCAGGGTGAGACCCTTCTGGGTAATGCGTCCCTGCATCACGTTGATCGAATCGAGCAGGATCGGGCGTAGTTCAAAAGGATGCACCTGGAATTGCGAACGCCCAGATTCGAGGCGGGCCAGGTCGAGGAAGCTGGTCGCCATTTCTGAGAGGCGTTGGGTTTCTTTCTGGATGGTCTCCGTCATCATGGAGCGTTGGTCGGCGGATATTTCCGGGCGCATTAGCAGGTGTGCGGCGGTATTGATCGAGGCCAGCGGGGTACGCAGTTCGTGTACCATTTCGGAGATCAGGTCGCTTTGCTGGAACAAACGCGCATTCTCAATGGCGATGGCGGCCTGGGCCCCCAACCCGGATAACAATTCGATGTCCTCGGCATTGAAACTGCCATCTCGTTTGTTAAGCGCTTCCAACACCCCGATCACCTTGCCGTAGTGGATGAGGGGTACGCCAAGCAGGGAAGTGGTATCGAAATTGGTGGTCTGGCCGACGCCTTCGAAATGGCGGGGGTCGGTATCGGTATCTTGTACGATCAGGGGTTCGCGCGAGGTGACAATCGTTCCGGCCAGGCTGCCTTTCACGGGAACGACCAGCCCACGCATGACGTGTGAATCTAGGTTGGTGGAGGCCTGGAAATAAAGCTGGTTGTTGCTTTCATCATAGAGCAAGATCGAGGCGGCCGTAGATTCGGTCACGTCGGCGGCGGCCTGCACCACGCGGAATAACAGCACGTCAAGATCGAGGATGGAAGCAATATCACGCGAGACTTCCACCATGCGGATGTAACGGTCGAGTAAGGGGTTATCCATCTTCGCCGAGGATTTCCTTTGCAATCAGCGGTAGAATTTCTCCGATGTCTTCGTTGATGACGATTTCGGCGCGTTCATCAACGAAGGTCGGGGAATTGTTGATCATAATTAGTTTTGCGCCGTTGTTCAAAGCGGTAACCGGAAGGGCGGCCGTTGGTGTGATCACCAGCGAGGAACCGATCACGATCATCAGGTCTGCGGCCTGGGTGGCTTTTTCGGCGGCTTGCCAAATTTTGTAAGGCAGTTGTTCTTCGTATAAGATCACATCAGGTTTCAGGATGTGACCACATTTTTCACAGTAAGGCACCAAACCTTTTTCAGAGCAGGCTTTGAAAAAATCGCGCGAGTCGTAGGTGGTGTAACAACTTACACAGGTCAGTGTGTTGATCGAGCCGTGCACTTCATAAAGCGTTTTTGAGCCTGCGCGCCGGTGTAGGTTATCGATATTTTGGGTGATGATGCCGGAGAGGTATCCCGCGGTTTCCAGTTTGGCCAGCGCAAAATGGGCTGGGTTTGGACTGGCGTTAAAAATACCGCATAAGAGCGGCCGAATCCAATCGAAGAATTTTTGTGGGTTTTGCCTGAAAGCCGACAGTGAGGCTACATCCATAGGATTGACATTGGCCCATAGACCTTTGTCGTCCGAACGGAAATCCGGGATGCCCGATGGTGTGGAGATGCCTGCACCGGTGAGCGCAATTGTATTGGATGATTGTCTGATCAGTTCAGCCGCTTGCTTGACTTTCATGCCGGTCGTCTTTATGCACGCTGGGCCGTTTGTTCCTTATCCTGGGTTGCGATTGAGTCGGCAAGTTTGTTGATCTGGTTGACAACCAGGCTGTTCGGCTGGTGATTGACGGCCGGTTGGTGGCGGGTCGCAGCCTGGTAGAAGAGTTCCGGTGCGGGGGTGAGTACACCGGCCAGTTGGATGCCGATCTGCTGGGCCAGTTGGTTGGCTGGGATGGTGATCTCCAGCCGCTGGCGATTGATGAGCACAACTTTGACCTTATCTTTCGAGACGCCCAGATCTTCCAGGGAGGATAGGAGCAGGTTGGTCTGTGTGATCGAGTGCCGACTGGGTTCGACGATCACGACGATTGTGTCACATAATTTGGCAATGCGTTGGTTTGCTGTGGGTAGTCCGACACCCATGTCGACGACGGTGTATGGCGATAGGCTGATCAAATGGCGAGTGATTGCTTCGATCTGGTCGGTAGCCTGCATCAGATCGATGTCGGTCGGCCGGGAGGAGGAGAGCAAAAGTTGGATACCGGAGCCGTGCGTGATCAATTCGGATTCGACGTCTTCCAGGCGGATTTCTGCAGCCGGTTTCCTGAGCAGGTTGCTCAGCCCGTCCGGCTGGGCATAGCCCAGGTAAATGCCGATGTCGCCCTGGCCGGGACGCAGTTCTGCCACGGTAACGTATTGGTCGGTTTGTTGGTGGATGCTGACACCCAGATTCAAGGCCAGCGTGGAAACACCCAGGCCGCCTTTCGAGGCCAGCACACCGATCAGTTGGCCGGTTGCCAGCGTGGGGGAAGTATCTTCGATCGTCAATGCCCCGGTTTTGGGACGCGTCAGGATTTTCTTGACCCGCGCGATCAATTCGGCGGGGTGGGTAGGCTTGGTCAGATAATCGTCTGCTCCGGCTTCGAAGCCTTCGACCTTGTCATCGACTTGTGCCTTGGCGGTGAACATAATGATCGGGATAAAGGCCGTATTTTCCATCGTCCTGAGCCGGCGGGTGACTTCATAACCATCCATGCCGGGCATCATGACGTCGAGCAGGATCAGGTCGGGTTTATCTTTTTGGGCAAGTTCGATGGCTTTTAAACCATTATTAGCCGCCAATATCTGAAAACCCTGTCTTTCCAGCATGGTGCCGACCAATTGGAGGGTATCTATGTCGTCATCTACGATCAATATTTTGTTGGCCATGCGTGCTCCTTAATCTGTGCATCCCATTTTGCATTTATCAGTCTAGCATAAAGCGGGCGGATGGGCAAGCCCTTGATTCAAGCAATCTGCTTGCACATTGAGCCGGGTGTAAAGGGGGGCGATTTTCATGAA
This sequence comes from Anaerolineales bacterium, assembly GCA_050288045.1. Classification (GTDB taxonomy): domain Bacteria; phylum Chloroflexota; class Anaerolineae; order Anaerolineales; family UBA11579; genus JAFGRA01. Next base: position 3,410 of record JBNKDB010000186.1, read on the forward strand.
ATGATGCAATTTTTGGACCTGGAAGAACTGAGATTCGAGCAGCGTGAATCGAGTGACGTGAATCATGGAACGTAGATCGAAATTCGTGAAGCGTGAACCGTGAAGATAAAGGGATCACGCGACATTTATTGTGCAAGCTGCGGGGGTGCAAGATACAGGGTGCAGATTGCAGATTGCATCTTGCACCTTTGCATCCCGTTTCCCCGCAATACGCTATAATCGAGACACGATGTTGGAAATTGTGCGTGAAACACTCACGAATGCTTGCCAGACTGAACCCGGCGCGCGCCTGGTCGTTGGGGTTTCCGGCGGCCCGGATAGTTTGTGCCTGCTGCATTTATTGAATCAATTGGATGTGCAGGTGATTGCTGCTCATCTTAACCACCAACTGCGCCCAGAAGCGGGTCGCGACGCGGCCCAGGTCGCCGAAATGGCGGCACATATGGGCGTGGAATTTGTGCTGGAAGCAGCCGATGTGCGCGCCTACGCGCAAGCAAATGGTAAATCGCTCGAAGAGGCGGCCCGTGAGAAACGTTACGAATTTCTATACCGGGTTGCCAGGCAGCAAAATGCCCAGGCTGTCGCTGTCGGCCATACCGCCGATGATCAGGTCGAGACTGTGCTGATGCATTTGCTGCGCGGCAGCGGCCTGGCCGGACTGACCGGGATGCAGCCGCGTACGATCAACGCCGGTTGGAGCCGGGAAATTCCTTTGATTCGCCCGCTGCTTTCGGTCTGGCGTGCCGAGGTGGAAACCTATTGCCGGGAAAATCAACTCGAGCCAGTGTTCGACCAGAGCAACCTGGATACCACTTTCTACCGCAACCGCCTGCGCCGGGAGTTGATCCCTTATTTGGAAGATTACAACCCCCAGGTGAAGCGCCTGCTCTGGCAGATGGCCGATACCTTGGCCGGGGATGAAGTTGCCCTGGAAGCTGTGGTCGCCGCACATTGGCCGGCATGCCTGGCCGATCAAGGCTCCGGCTGGGTGGTACTCCACCGAGCCGCCCTTGCAGAATTGGAAATCGGGGTGCAGCGCCGGGTGTGGCGCAAGGCAATTGCGCAACTGCGTCCTGGTCTTAGGGACATCGACTACGCCGCCATCCGGCGCGCAGTGGCCTTTGTGCAATCGCCCTCCCAGACCAACCAGATTGACC
>JBNKDB010000187.1:0-3520 GCA_050288045.1 Anaerolineales bacterium
GCCCTTGTGGAGGAGTGGGGCAGGCTATCATCTTTCGTCGATGCAGTCCGCAAGGTTTTTTATTGGTCAAACACATAGTTCTAAGTTAAAATAAGGCCCTATGGAAAAAATTGTTGGTATTCGTTTTCAAAAAATTGGAAAATTGTATCATTTCGATGCAAAGGACGCAGAAGATATCCAACCTGGTGATTTTGCCGTGGTTGAAACCAGTCGCGGCAGACAGATTGGCCAGGTGATCGCTTTTATCGAGGACCCGCCCAAACCACCCAAAGGTAGTTGGAAGCATATCCAGCGCAAGGCTACGGCACGTGACCTGCTCATCAAACAGGAACTGGAGCAGAAGGAATTGTCCGTGATGATCGACTGCCGCGCCAAAGTGTCTGAAATGGGTTACGATGGAGTCAAGATCGTCAAGGCGGAATACAGCTTCGATGGTGATCGTTTGTCATTTCTGTACAGCAGTGAAGGCGAAGAAGACGTCAACCTGACGCGCCTGATTAAAGCAATGCAGAAGGATATCAACGGTGTACGCATCGAAATGCGCCGCATCGGCCCACGCGATGTTGCCAAGATCATTGGCGGGATGGGGGCTTGCGGGATGGCAAACCGCTGCTGCTCCAAATTCCTGACCGAATTCAGCCCAATTTCAATCCGGATGGCCAAAGCACAGGGTATTTCCCTTGACCCCTCTGAGATTACCGGGATGTGCGGGCGGTTGCGTTGCTGCTTGATCTATGAGTATGAACAGTACGTCGAAGCCCGCAAAGAGCTTCCCAAGCGCCGTAAGCGAGTGCTCACGCCATTGGGTGAAGGTAAGGTGCTCGACATTATCCCCTTGAAGCAGGCCGTGATCGTGCGCTTGAGTGATGGCGAAGGTACGGTGAAGGAATTCTTGAAACACGAGATCGAGCCGTGGGACGAACTCAAGGCGCTGGAAAAGAAAGCCCAGGAGCCGTGTGATAAACACGAAAATGGTGAATGCGATTGTGGCAAGAGTAAGAACGAAGGCTAAACGATACTATACTTGATTGGATTGAGAGCCGGTTACTGGAAAGTAACCGGCTTTTTATTTACTTGGTGCTCTATGGGGAGTTGTGGTAAAAATAATTCTAACCAAGTGATACAAGAGGAAAGACATGGAATTAGAAGCATTAACTGAAATCCCGGATTTGCCAATGCCGCCCAAGCGAGTTGTTTCGTTGGTGCCCTCGATTACGGAGAGTCTATTCGTGCTTGGCTTCGGTGAAACGGTCGTTGGTATTACTGATTATTGCATCTATCCCCAGGGACAGCTCAATCATCTGCCGCACTTGGGCGGGACAAAGAACCCGGATGTTGAGCAGGTCGTTGCCTTACAGCCCGATTTGGTTCTCCTGGATAAAGATGAAAATACGCGTGCGACTGCTGAAGAACTGGTGGAAGCAGGTTTGCAAGTGTGGGTCTCCTGCCCGCGCACAGTAGATGAAGGGTTGGATTTGCTGCGCGATCTGCTGGCAATCTATCATACCGACCGGGCGGCAATGCAGGTGGCGACCTTGCAGGCTGCCTTGGATTGGACAAAGCGCGCCGCCGAAAGTCAGGAACCAAAACGCTGCTTCTGCCCAATTTGGGCTGACGAAACCGATGGCGTGTTGTGGTGGATGACGGCTAATGGGGATACCTATCTGAGTGATCTATTGACCACCCTGGGGGGGATCAATGTTTTCGCTGAACGCCAACGACACTATCCGTTGAGGGCGGACCTGGGATTGGCTGAGGCAGAAGATCCAGGTGAGCGCGACGTGCGTTTTCCACGCGTAACCCTGGAGGAAATCTTGGCGGCGGAACCGGAAATCATCTTCTTACCCAGTGAACCCTTTGCCTTCGATTTGGAGCATAAACGCGCTTATATGCAGGCGATGAGCACAACTCCGGCTGCGAAGCATAATCGTATGTATCTGGTTGACGGCTCGCTGCTCACCTGGCCGGGTGCCAGGTTGGCGAAAGCGTTGAATGAATTACCGCGCTTCTTTGAATAGGTTATCTAAAGACGAGAGAATAAATCACAAGGGGCAGGGTGCATGATGCAAATGGCGCAGATTGCAAGTGTATCGGACAAAACTTTCTGACTAACTGACAAAAGACTACCTGACTATCCTAGAAGAGCTCCTCCATCATCGAACGATAATTATCTGTACGATATACATTGTGCAGACTGAATAGGGCCGCGGTGGCAAATTGGGCACTGCGAGTGTACATGACTGGATGGTTGGATGTGTAGTAGAATCCACCAACTTTATTGGAATCATCGGCTTGCGCGCACTGCATGCGCAGCAAGAATTCTCCGGCTTTGCGGCTGGCGTTGAGGTATCTGGCCTTTCCGTAACGGCAATAAAGGATCAACCAGATCCGGATCGCCTGGGCGGTGGCATCAGTAATATGTTTGGGGAATAAGGTGTCGGTGAAGCCTCCTCCTTTATGCCAAATCCGCTTTTTATACGTCATACTTAGCGAACCATCGCGGTTCTGGGCCTTCAGTAGCCAATCCCCAGCCCGGCGGGCGGCCTCGCGATAGCGTTCCTCTTTCGTAATGAAATAAGCGTAGAGCAGCCCTTCGGTTGCCAGACAGTGGGCGTGAGTATCGACCCAGGGGGCGCGTTCTGCCACGCGGAATGCACCCTCGCGGCGCTGGAGTGTGAGTACCCAGTCGCACACATTCAATGCCGCGGATTCGAAACGCTGATCTTCGCTGTGCTGGTAGAGCTTGAGTAGGCCAATGGCATGTTTGGCGTGCAAGCTGCCGCGAGGGCGATAAAGTGAATTGTCAACCTGTGTGACTGTTTCTGGATCGGAAGTGTACGTAGCTTGAAAGGCACCATCTTCGAACTGCATATTCAACAACCAGTAGCCAATCTCTAAGCTGGCGTCAAGCAGCTTTGGATGTTTTTTCCAGGTGTACAGATCCAGCAAACCTTGTAGGCAAATGGCCGCATCGAAGCTGTTGAATATTGGGAGAGCTTGATCCTTGGTATTCTCCAGTCCCTGAGGGATGGCACCTTGTTGATCGTACATGTCTGCATGATTTTGCATTTTCAGGATGAATTTAGCGGCATCCTGGGCCGCGGTAAGATATGCCTTGTTCCGTTTCCAGCGATAGGCGTTTAGCAACAAACTAATAGCATATCCGCTGACTTTGCTGTAGATAAAGGTGTGATTATGTGTCTGCCAATCATACCCCTGGCAGAAGCCTCCATCGGAGGCTTCCTGGGGAGCTGTGATTCGTACTTTGGAATCGGTCAACCAGTCAAGCGCCAGGTTGATGGCAGAAGTTGGGGCAGCAATTGTCATACTTATAACCAATCCGTATTTGGTGCTGGGCCGATAAGGTGATGAAAGCTATTCGATTAATTTGGAACTGGTATGTGGGGCGATGCTGGGAATGAGTGTTGAATGATGAGGCGATCTAGCCAGCTTGCTTGGGATGGCTGCTAAATGTGAGAATAGCCGAATTCCCCTGCTGTTTTAGGGTGTAGTTGAAAAG
>JBNKDB010000188.1:0-3123 GCA_050288045.1 Anaerolineales bacterium
GGCGTTGGTGTAGGTGCCCTCACGCTCGGTAAAAGCCTGGGCAGGCAAAATCACGTCCGCCAGCTTGGCAGTTTCGGTCAGGAACAGGTCCTGCACGACGATAAAGTTGGCCTTGCGCAGCGCCTTCTCCAGGTCGGTATCGTCCCCGGCGGGGTCTGCGCCGACCACGTAAACCACTTCGGCGGCCAAATCGTCGGCCAGCGTCGCGCTGGGGCGGAAACCCATATCCCAGGCACCCTGGGCATTACCCTTATCCCACACGGCCAGCAAGCCGTTGTTGGGGCGGCCGATGTGACCGGTAGCAACCAGCAGGTTAGCGCAGGACTGCGCCAGGATTTCGGATGCTTCCAAGCCAATGCCTTCGCTGCCATACAGCACTACGGCGTTCTCGGCTTCGGCGAATGCCTTGGCGGCATCCTTGATGGCCTTGACGCGCGTCAATCCGTCGACTGTTTCGGACAGATCGGGGCGCTTGGGCGAGACACTATTGAGCATTGCCAGCACTACGGCGGCCTCGTTGCCGTACTCGTAATTGATCTTGATATCGGCGCGGCGGTCGAGCTTGGTAGCGCGCGGGTTAGCAACGATCAAGGTGGCACCGCGTTCGGCGGCTTGCTTGACGCGCAACCAATACAGTGGGGCTTCTTCTTCCAGGTCGCTGGCGACCACCAGAATAACGGTGCCTGCGCCCATCTCAGAGAAATTGGTGCCCTTGCCAACGCCTACTTGCGAAACCAGATCACCACCTGCCATCTCGGAATAGAGCAGCGACTTGCCGCCCTGATGGTCGGTCATGTGGTGCAGGTTGAAATAATCTTCATTGGACAAACGCCCACCGGCCAGGGTGACGAAATCGCCATGCGCCGCCTTGATCTTACCGGCAACCAGGTCGTAGGCTTCTTCCCAACTGACCTCGACCCACTCATTGTCCTTGCAAACCATTGGGGCAGTCAGGCGTTCTTTGTTTTCGGTGAAGTGATAGGTAAAGCGGCCTTTGTCGCAAATCCAGATCTCATTGACCTGTTCGTTCTGGCGCGGCATAACACGCTTGATAACGAAATCACCACCGCTCTTGTTCTCGCGGCGCACGTTGAAGGTTATGTTACAGCCCACCGGGCACTGGTTGCAAACCGAAGCTGCCGAGCGCATTTCCCAGGGGCGTGCCCCAAAGTGGAAGTCGGCCGTGGTCAACGCCCCTACCGGGCAAATATCGGTGGTGTTGCCGGACCAGTAGGAGTCGAAGCCGGGATCGGAGAAAGTCACGATCTCCAGCGAACGGCCACGGTTGAAGAACCCGATCACCGGGTCGTCCACCACCTCATCCTGGAAGCGTGTGCAGCGCGCACATTGGATGCAGCGCTCGCGGTCCAGGTAGATCAAGTCGCCGAGCGGAACGTGCTTGGCGTTATGTTTCTTTTCATCATAGAGATAACGGCTGGTGCCGGGGCCAAATTCCATGGTCAAATTCTGCAGCGGACATTCGCCGCCCTTGTCACAGATCGGGCAATCCAGCGGGTGGGAGGTGAGTAGGAATTCGAGCACTTCCTTGCGGGCTTCTTCCACCTTATCGGTGTAACCGCGCACCACCATGCCTTCGGAAACGGGCACCGTGCAGCCGGTTTCGAGCTTGGGGCCAAACTGGATCTTGGGAGAACCATCTTCTTCCAGCACCAATTCACCCGTCGCACGGTCGCGCATCGGGCGGCCGATCTCGACCAGGCACATACGGCACATGCCGACCGGTTCCATCTTGGGATGGTAGCAAAATACGGGGATGTCAATGCCGACTTTCTTGGCGGCGTCGACCACGACCGTGCCTTCCGGCACCGCGGCCTGCACGCCGTCGATCGTCAGCGTAACCATCTTTTCAGCAGTCTCGTTCTTTACGGCTTCGCTCATGTCTTATCCTGCTGCCTCCGGCGCTTTTTCGGTTTCCCGGCCGCTGACTTTGATCTCGAAATCGGCGGTGAAACGTTCGATACTGGTCACCACCGCCTCGGTGGAGAAATCGCCCAAAGCGCACAGGCATTTACCTTTAATATTGTTGGCAACGTCATTCAGCAACTGCACGTCTTCCCAGGAGGCTTCGCCCTGGTGGATGCGCTTGGTCAGGTGGCTCATCCAGAAGGTGCCTTCCCGGCAGGGCGTGCATTTGCCGCACGACTCGTGTTTGAAGAATTGTACGGTCTTGTAGATCAACCAATCCATGGGGACGGTCTCATCGATCACGATGACCGAGGCCGAACCGAGTTGTGCACCCACATTGGGCACATTCTCGTAATCCATGGGAGTATCCAGGGCTTCTTCGTTCGCCACGATCATCGAAGAGGAAGCACCGGCGGGCATGATGGCCTTGATCTCAGCACCATCGATGATGCCACCACCGTATTCGTAGATCAGTTCGCGGAAGGTGGTGCCCAGCGGCAGTTCATAATTACCGGGCTTGTTCACACGCCCGCTCAAGCTGAAAACCTTGGTACCCGGGCTTTTTTCGGTGCCGAAAGAGCGGAACCAATCGACGCCCTTGCCGATGATCAGCGGCACGTTGGTCAGCGTTTCGACGTTGTTGACCACAGTCGGTTTGCCGAACAGGCCAACGGCGGGCGGGAACGGCGGGCGCAAACGCGGCTGGCCGAGCTTGCCTTCCATCGATTCCAGCAGCGCGGTTTCCTCACCGCAAATATAAGCCCCAGCACCCAGATGGGTGTAAAGCCGCAGGGAATAATCCTTGCCAAATAATTTATCGCCCAGCAGGCCATCCATTTCCAGGGCACGGATCTGCTTGTCCAGCGTGTGAGCCAGATCCCAGAACTCGCCGCGCAGGTAAATGTAGGCTTCATTGGCCCCGACGGCATAGGCGCAGATCATCACACCTTCCAGGAACTGCCACGGGTTCTTTTCCATGATCTCACGGTCCTTGAAGGTGCCCGGCTCGGATTCGTCGGCATTGACGACCACGTAATGCGGCCAGCTATTATTATCGACGAACTGCCATTTCAGGCCGGTAGGAAAACCAGCCCCGCCGCGGCCGCGCAATCCGGCATCCTTGACAGTCTGTTTGATCTGATCCGGCTCCATTTTGGTGACGGTCTGTTTGAAAGCCTTGAAGCCATCGTTCTTTTT
>JBNKDB010000189.1:0-3981 GCA_050288045.1 Anaerolineales bacterium
TTCCAAGGAGCTGGCGCGTGCTGACCTGAAATTCCGCCCCGGTGAATATGTCGCTACCCAATTTATCGCCGCTTTTGTAACGGCGGTATTGGCATTTGTAATTTCCGGGGGCCCAGAAACTTTCTCTGACGGTGGTCAAGCTTCTGGAAAAATTATTCCTATTTTGTTCGCCATCGGTGGTGTGGTCGGTGGCTCCCGCATCCCGCGGATGTTGGTCAAGCGGGCACAATCAAGCCGCTTGCGGAAATTCTCTAGCCAGCTTCCGGATATGTTGAACCTGATGGTAAATGGTTTACGGGCGGGTTTCTCGACAATGCAAGCCATGGAGGCGGTCAGTAAGGAACTACCTGCTCCAATCTGTGATGAGTTCCGCCGGGTTGTGCAGGAAATGCAGTTGGGTATCCCGATGGAGAAGGCGCTGGATAACTTACTGCGCCGCATTCCCAGTGAAGACCTTGATTTGGTGGTGACAGCTGTTAACGTGCAGCGTGAAGTTGGTGGTAACCTGGCTGAGATTTTGGAAACGATCTCCCACACTATCCGGGAGCGCATCCGTATCAAAGGCGAAATTCGCGCCCTGACCGCTCAGGTGGTCTATTCGGGGAGCTTCCTATCGCTTTTACCGGTTATCCTGTCATTGATCTTGTTCGCGGTAAACCGTCCGTATATGATGCAATTTTTCAACCCGGAGACGCGAACTTGTGGTATTCCCATGCTGATTTGTGGCGGTATCATGATCATTATCGGTTATACCGTGATGCGCAAGATTGCTGACATCGAAGTTTAATTAATGATTAAGTGAGTGAAGGAAGGAGTAAGCGATGTCATTTGTGCTTATTGTCCTGGGTATATTGGTCGTAGGAGGCGCGGCCGCACTGGTTGTGGTTGGCTTGCGTCAGGCTGGGGATGTCGATCCGCTTGAGGAACGCCTGGCCGAATTCGCTGATATGGGCGAAGCTGCCAGCCTGGAAGATATCGAACTTTCGCAACCATTTCGGGATCGTATTCTCCTCCCACTTTCCAAGAAATTAGGCGAGATCGCATTGCGATTTACGCCGCAGAATGCTATCCAAGAAGCGACTGTCAAGATGGAGCGCGCTGGAAATCCGCGTGGTCTTGACCCGACGGTATTCTTTTCGCTGCGCCTGGGCGTGGGAATTTTCCTGGGCGTTGCCATGTTTTTGGTGTTGAATGTCTTTGCAGGGGATAATGTAAAAATATTGTACCGGATCGGTGGCCCATTCCTGTTTGCCGCATTGGGGTTCTATCTACCCGACCTGTGGTTGACCAGCAAGATCAACCGGCGGCAGGATGAAATTCGTAAAGCGATGCCGGATGCTTTGGATTTGTTGACGATCTGTGTGGAAGCTGGTTTGGGCTTCGACGCAGCCATGAAGAAAGTTAATGAGAAGTGGGATAATGAATTGGCCCTGTCTTTTGGGCGTGCATTACAGGAAATGCAGCTAGGCAAGCTGCGCCGGGAAGCATTGCGCGATATGGCAGACCGTCTGGGTGTGTCCGAGATGGACAGCTTTATTGCTGCAGTGATCCAGAGTGAACAATTGGGTGTGAGTATGGCGAAAGTGTTGCGCATTCAATCAGATGATATGCGCGTCAAGCGTCGCCAGAAAGCGGAAGAGGAAGCCCAGAAAGCACCGGTGAAGATGCTTTTCCCGATGGCGTTTCTGATCTTCCCGACAATTATGCTCATCTTACTGGGGCCGGCCGGTTTGCTGCTGACTCAATCGGCATTAGGAGACATCTTCTTCTAATTTGCATGGGTAACGTGAATTTAGTAAGCGGACCGGCAACCTACCGGGTGTATCGGTGGTTGTGGGCTTCGTTAGATTGGTTGTTCCCGCCGCGATGTGCTGGGTGTGACGCATCGGGTTATCGATGGTGCCCGGATTGCGTTCGGAAGGCAACGCGTTTGCCTGCAAGCGATCGAGCAGGTGAGAGAATAATTTGTCTGTGTTGTGGTGCCCCGGTGAAAATGCCGGGGCTTTGCGTTCGGTGCCAGGAAACACCACCGGCTTATCAGGCAGTGCGCAGTTGGGGAGAATTTGGTGGCCCGCTGCGTAATGCTATCCACCAATTGAAATACAAACGTGATATTGCCCTGGGGGATGCATTGGGGCAACACCTGACCGATTTGCTCAAAGAGCTGGATTGGACAATTGATGTGGTCGTTCCAATCCCGCTGGCGGCAACCCGGCGGGCGGAACGCGGCTACAATCAGGCGGCCTTGCTGGCGCGACCGGTCGCGCTGGCGCTTGGGCTTGCCTATCATCCTGGCGCGGTGCGGCGTGTGCGAGAGACTCAAACGCAGGTGGGGTTGAATTTCAGCGAACGCCAGAAAAATGTTAAGGATGCATTTCGCGGAAACACCACGCTGGTCATGGGAAAGACCATCTTGTTGGTTGATGATGTGATGACCACCGGAGCGACGTTAAATGCCTGCGCCGAGGCTTTGCAAGCCGCAGGGGCGGCGCGCGTTTTTGCGTTGACTTTAGCCAGAGCGATTGACAACCCTGAACATCAGTAACTCTGGTAAGATACTTTATACGCTAACTTATTTCGGAGGTTCACAATGGCAGTAGAGTTCGAAATCCAAGGTCGTGATATGGAAGTAAATGACAGACTGTACGATTACGTCTCGAAAAAAGTGAGCAAATTGGATCGTTTTATCAATGGGATCACAGATGGGCGGGTTGACCTGGCCTACGTGAAAAGTGCACGCAACGCCACAGACCGCCAGGTGGCTCAGATCACAATTCGGGGTAAGGGTTTCATTCTGCGATCAGAGGAACGCACAGACGATATCTATTCGGCTTTTGATGCGGCCCTCGATAAGATCGAGCGACGGATCAAACGATACAAAGGGAAACGCTTCCGCGGGCGGGGAGATGGTATGTCGGTTGCGGAAGGTGCGTTACAGGCAATCGCCGAAATCGAAGCCGATATCGAAGAAGAAATCGAAATGGAAGAAACATTTCCTACGATTGCCCGTCGCAAGCACTTCATGCTTATTCCAATGGATGAGACCGAAGCGATCTTGCAAATGGAACTCTTGGGGCATGAAGATTTCTTCGTGTTCTATAACGTCGATACCAATAATGTCAATGTGCTCTATCGCCGCCGGGATGGCTCTTTTGGTCTGATCGAAACCGAAGTCGGCTGAAATCGGAAAACGACAAGCGCCTGTCCAGTAATCTGGGCGGGCGCTTTTTTTGTGAAATATGTAGAGGGTGGATTGGTCAATGCTCCACTTTTTCGACCGGGCGGCAGGTAACATGCAGGTAGTAGAAATCGGCGCGTGGTGGCATCAATTCAAGTGTTTCGATGACCAGAAACTCATCACCATTGAGGGTAATAATTTCACCGGGTTTGGGATAACTATCCAGGTTGACGATGGCTCCCGGGTGGTTGCCGTCGATCACGACGACGCTAACTTTGTAGGTTGCCATGACTACCTCCTGCTTTCACTGAGGTGGCGTTGGCGAAGTTTGAAAGATAGATCCACGGCGATGTTACGCATGACCACATAGCCAATGCGTGTGTCCTGGTTGCACAGTTTTTCAAAATCGGATTGGGTGATGGCTTGAATGACGGTTGGCTCGCTAACGGCGCGCACGGTTGCCGAGCGCGGCCCCTGGTCGATGAGGGCCATTTCACCAACACTTTGGCCTTTGCCCAGGTTGACGATCACTTTTTCCGACTCGCCTTCGACGATGATGGCCACAAAGCCGGTCGTGATGATGTAGAATTCATTGCCCGGATCGCCCTGGCGAGCGATCACGTCACCGGGATGCAGGCTGCGTTCTTTGCAGATAGCGGCGACAGCCTGTAATTCATCTATGGAGAGACCGCTAAATAATTCGACCCTTTTGAGAATTTGTTCATCCATTGACTGCCTCCAGAAACTTGCTGATTAGAGGGGGATAATGTCAATAATGTTTGCTTTTATTATATACACTTTCC
>JBNKDB010000190.1:0-2544 GCA_050288045.1 Anaerolineales bacterium
TCAGGATTTTCCGCGAATAATGTTCATTACTCTTGAAGGCCCCGACGGCAGTGGTAAAACCTGCCAGGTTCCTGAACTTGCCGATTTTCTGCGCCAGCGCGGTTACGATGTGCTCACCACGCGTGAGCCGGGCGGTACCGCAATCGGCGACCAGGTGCGGGGCGTGTTGATGAATCTGGACAATACCGAAATGCACCCGCGCACCGAGATTCTGCTCTTCCAATCCTCACGTGCCCAACTCGTGCATGAAGTGATCGTCCCCAGCCTGGAAGCCGGTAAGGTGGTGATCTGTGATCGTTACGCCGACTCGACCATCGCCTACCAGGGCTACGGCCACCAGACCAATATCCAGGAATTGCGCAATATCGTCGAGTTTGCCACCGGCGGCCTGAAACCCGATCTCACGATCTTATTCGACATCGATGCGGAAACCGGCCTGCGGCGGCGCTCGGCAGACGGCGATTGGAATCGCCTGGACGCTTACGAGCTGGCCCTCCACGAACGCGCCCGCGCCGGTTATCACAGCATGGCCGCAGCCGAACCGGAGCGCTGGCTGACGCTGGACGCCACCCAGTCGATTGAGGACGTGCAGGCCGAACTGCGCCGCCTGGTGCTTAGTCGCCTGGAAGTTACTGCTTAGAAAAAAGGCCGGAGTAAATTGCTCCGGCTTTTCTGATTCATTGGCTATTGTAAATGTGGGGAGATAGCGTTGACCAATTCGGTTATGGGCACATACATACGGCCGCCGTTGGTCGAGTGACCGTAGTCCTGGATCCATTTGACCGTGCCGTCTTCCCCGACCAGAACGAAGGTGTGGCTGGGTTCGCCGCCGGGCGTTGCCCAACGCATCACACCGTAAGCTTCGGATACGGACTGGTCGCTGTCCGAAAGCAAGGGCGTGGTCACGCCCCACTGCGATCCGGCCGCAGTCAATATTGGGACGGAATCGGTTGCCAGGTTGACCAATTTGACATCGAGGGCGGCAAATTCAGGGCTGTTTTCCAGATCGACGATCTGGTCCATGCACGGCGGTCAACCTTCTGCCATGCTGAAATACAGCAAGACCGGCTGCTGTCCGAGGTCGTCGGCCAGGGCGTATGTCTCCCCGGCGACGGTGGGCAAGTTGAAGTCTGGGGCGCTGTCGCCCACTTCCAGATACCCGGATTCCTCGCTCGCGCAGCCTGCCAGTAGTACGCCCAGGACAAGTAACGCACTCGTGACCCCGGGCACATTCCCCATGAAACGTTTCAATAGGTTCATAAAGCTGCTCCTTTATTAGCAAACCTTAATAATTTATACAATTAAGGTTGTATTTGTTAAATTATAATGGCAAAATACTTTTATTAGGAAATCTTTTACTTCTTTGGAGAGACCTATGTCCCGTACACTCAGCAAACGCGAACGGACGCGCCAACGCCAGCAGCAGCAACAGAACCGCATCCGCCTGATCATTGGTGCGGTAGTGATTGGCGTGGTAGGTGTCCTGGCTTTGATGCTCTACCCTGCCCTTCGCCCGGCGGAAGGCAAAGCTGTCCCCATCGAAGGCCGGGATCATGTCGCTCAAGATACCGTGCCCGGCCCATATAACACCAACCCGCCCACCTCTGGCTCACATTACGATACGCCCGCCGGGCCCGGCTTCTACGAAGCAGGCGACCCGCTTACCCAGGTGGATTACCCGGCCGGATATTTGGTGCATAGCCTGGAGCATGGCTATATCATCTTCTGGTACAACTGTGACGTGATCGATGCCAATCAATGTGAAAGCCTGAAGAACGAAATCCGTGCCTATATCGAAGATTCGGCTGTGCGCAAACTGATTGCTTTCCCCTGGTCGGGCACGGAATCCCCACTGGTGCTCACATCCTGGGGTTACATGAAGGAAATGGATAAGTTCAATGAGCGTGAAACTACCGCCTTCATCAACGCCAATCGCTTCAAAGCGCCGGAACCAAATGCCGAGTAAGCCAAACAAGTCAGGTTAAATACTACAAGGTGGTTGTCGATCCTGGCAATCACCTTTTTTATTGCATCAGAGAATTTGTGAAATAATTGCTTAAGGCAAAGGGGTATTTTTAAATAAATCCTTGTTATCCATTGTACTTCCTATCGAATGATGCTAAGATTGAACTGGCGTAAAACTTGTACCAGGTATGTGATTCCCCGTAAGCTCCCGAAGGTTCGTGTTCAGGGGGATGAGAAATCGGCTTGCCGCACGCAGCATGGAGTTAGTCCCTTGAGAAAACCATTTGCCCTCGTGATCGAAGACAACCGTGATACCGCCGCGCTGTTCAGCATCGTGCTGGACCTGATTGGTTTCGAGACCCAGATCATCTACGACGGCAAGACCGCCCTGGCGCGCCTGGAATTCAGCGCCCCCGACCTGGTCTTGCTCGACCTGCACCTGGCCGATTCGATTGGCGGGGAATACGTGCTGCACCGCATCCGCTCCGATGAGCGCCTGAAAGACATCAACGTGATCGTGGTAACCGCCTTTTCCAACCTGGCGAAAGACTTGGGCGAGGAGGCCGACCTGATCCTCTA
>JBNKDB010000191.1:0-9254 GCA_050288045.1 Anaerolineales bacterium
CCAACTGGAAGTTCTGGAAATATCTGTGGAACCCGGCGCTGCGCAGTTTCGGCATCTTACAGATCAGTGTACTCAACGGCATGCTGGTGCTGCACGGTTCCGGCGTGGGCGGCGGCAGCCTGGGATACGCCAACGTACTGATGGAACCCTCGGAAGAAATGTTCGCCGCCCCGGCCTGGAGCGATCTGGCGGATTGGAAAAACATCTTACGCCCGCATTACGACGCTGCCAAACATATGTTGGGGGTAACCACCAACCCGCACACCCACCCTGCTGACAAAGTCCTTCAAGCCGTAGCTGAGGAAATGGCGCGCGGCGATCTATGCCAGGCCACACAGGTGGGCGTATTCTTCGGCCAGCCGGGCCAGGAAGGCCAGGAAATCCCCGATCCATTCTTTGGCGGAGAGGGCCTGGCGCGCAACGCCTGTATTCTGTGCGGCGGCTGCATGATCGGCTGCCGAGAAAACGCCAAGAATACATTACCCAAAAATTACCTCCACCTGGCGGAGAAATGGGGCGCAGAAATCCGCGCCGAAGCCCAGGTCACCGGCATCCAACCGCTGCCGGACGGCCAGTTCGATATGGCGCGCTATCAGGTCAGCTACCGCAGTTCGACCGCCCTGTTCAACGCCCCTGAAAGCAGCGTGCGCGCTCGCAACGTGGTGGTCTCAGCCGGAACGTTGGGCACGCTCAAGTTGCTCTTCCACTGCCGGGATACGACCGGTACACTGTCTCAACTTTCCCAGCGCCTGGGCGATATGGTGCGCACCAACAGTGAGGCCTTATTGGGGTCTTCGGCGCGTGGGGATGACGTCGATTATTCCAAGGGGGTGGCGATCACTTCCGTCTACCAGGCCGACGAAGTTACCAATATCGAGCCGGTACGTTATCCGGCCGGTTCGTCGCTGATGCGCCTGCTCAGCGCACCAATGTTCAATGCCGACAGCGGCAATTTCCTGGTGCGGCTCGCCAACGCGGTCTGGCAGGCCATCGCCCACCCCATTGATTTCATGCGTTCGATGGTGCTGCCCAAATGGGCAGAACGCACCACCATCTTGCTGGTGATGCAAACGCTGGACAATCACATCAAGGTGCGTTTCGGCCGCAGCCTTTGGACACTTTTCCAACAAGGTTTGGTGGCCGAGGAAGTGTACGCCATCCCACCGCGCATCAAGGTCGGGCACCAGGTGACGCGCGCCTTTGCCGAAAAGACCAACGGCGTAGCGGCCGGGTCGATCAGTGAGAGCCTGTTCGGGCTGCCGCTGACCGCCCACATCCTGGGTGGCGTGCCCATGGGGCACACCGCTGAAGACGGCGTGGTCGACCTGGACTGCCAGGTATTCAATTATCCCGGTCTTTATGTAGTGGATGGTTCGATCATGCCCGCCAATCCGGGCATCAATCCCAGCTTGACGATCACCGCCCTGGCCGAATACGCCATGAGCCGCATGCCGTCCAAGCCGGGTGCAAATGTGCGTGAACCAATTGGCACAGAAAAATAATTACTGCTTGACTATCCGGCATTAAATAAAATTGCGGTGACCTAAGCCACCGCATCCGCACCGATCAACTGGAAGCCAAACTTTAATAACCGGATACCTGGTTCTTGCCCGCTTGTTTAGCCGTATACATGGCCGCATCGGCATTGTTGACCAGGGTAGCCGCATCGACGCCATCGCGCGGGTAAACGCTTACGCCCACACTGGCCCCCACACAAATCTCATGTTCTTGAATCTGGTAGGGATCAATCAACAGCTTGAGTAATTTATTCGCCACCTTACCGGCATCTTCCGGTTTATCTAGTTCTTCCAGGATCAGCGTAAATTCATCCCCCCCCACACGGGCAACGGTATCACTCTCACGGATCGCGGCCTGCAAACGCCCGGCGATTTCTCTGAGCAATGTATCGCCACTGGCATGTCCAAAAGTATCATTCACAATTTTGAAGCCATCCAGATCCATGAACAACACACCAATGAAAGTATCGATCCGTTTTGCCTTTTGGATGGCGTGATCTAAGCGGTCGTAGAATAAGGTGTAATTAGGCAATTTGGTCAGCGGGTCGTGCGTTGCCAGGTATTCCATTTTTTCCTGGGCGCGCACCCGATCACTCACATCCTGCTTGATCGCAATGAAACGAGAAACCTCCCCATCCTTATTTCGAACTGGGGTAATGGTCTGTTCTTCGATGTAAAATGTGCCGTCTTTGCGCCGGTTGACCATCGTCCCTTGCCAGACATTGCCGGATATCACCGTTTCCCATAACTGCTTATAAAAATCTGGGTCGTGTTCACCGGATTTGAGCACACTGGTTTTCTGCCCCACGATTTCGGCTTCGGTGTAACCGGTCAGTTGGGTAAAAGCCGGGTTCACCCACTGGATCGTACCGCTCTTATCCGTGATCACAATGCCATTGGCGGCAGCCTTTAAAGCCGCAATCTGCACCTGGAGTTGCTCTTGGGTCAGTTCAGCTTCCTCGGCAACCGTTTGATACTTCTGCAAACTTTGGCGCAATTCCTGTTCCAATTCTTCCCGAGCGCCAATCTCAGCGTTCAAACGCTCCCGAACATCATGCAAATTACCTACCGACAGGCCGATGGCAAAGAAGACGCCATGCAACACCCAAAAATTCAAGGCCATTGCCCCACTGGTAAACCCTGAATCTCCTAGAAACAAGAGCAATACCAGATTGATTGGAATAACCAACAGCCCGGATAGCAATCCCCCCCACCATCCAAACACTCTGGCAAATAAGAGCACCACCGGGAATGCAAATACGATCACCGCCTGAGAGATCAACGGATGGAAAACCACAAACAGAATACTGTAAATCAAGGTTATCCCCGCGCAAAACAAACCCACATGCTGTGGTGATGCTTTTGCAAAGTAATTCATTGATATCCGATGCATATTTATGAACCCAATTATATGCATAAAAGCAACAATCGACATTCCAATTTCGTTAAGATTGAATTCTTAAGTAATGCCTATAGCGCACTTGACTCTACTCTTGCAGGAGGGATTATGATTGTTGCAAAGGAGTAATCAGATGACAACAACCGGAAAAATGAACATCGCTATCCTGGGAACCGGGTTTGGGCAGACACACGCAAAAATATTTTCATCTTTTCCCGACGTAGAAGTAACCGGCATATTTGGCCGGGACGAACAGAAAACACAAATTGTGGCCGCTGAATTAGGCATTCGGGGATATACAGACCCGGAGGCATTGATCGCCCATCCCGGTGTAGATGCATTAGTGATCTGTTTGCCAACCGAATTGCATGCCCAATATGCCCTTGCTGCCCTGGATCATGACAAACATGTTTTTTGCGAAATCCCCATAGCTTACACCCTGAGCGATGCAACCCAGATGGCTCAAGTTGCCGCTGCAAAAGGGAAGCTTTTGCTGGCAGCTTTATATGCCCGCTTTGTGAGCGATTACAAATACATTCACGAGCAGATTAGCGAGGGCCTTTTGGGAGAGATAAAAGCCGTCTATGCCAACCGCCGCACACCACCGATCTGGGGCGATGGCTGGGACGAGCATTTCATCTTGAACCTCATGCTCCACGATATCGATTACGTTGCCTGGCTGTTGGGCAAACCGGTTGCGGTAACCAGTCGCGGGCTTGAAAACCCTAACAGGGGCTGGAATCACGTGAGCGTCGCTTTAGAATACTCGGACTGCAATGTGGTCATCGAAGGCTGCGGCATGATGCCGGCGAGTTTCCCATTCAGCACCAGCTTACGGGTGGTCGGTACGGCAGGCGCCATCGATCTGGATTGGCATTGGGGCGGAACTGCGCCCGTCAGTGCAGTCCGGCATTATCCTAACGCCGGAGAGCCACAAAACTTATCGATCCCAGGTTACGATCCCTATGAGGCCGAATGCCGCTATTTTATCGATTGCCTGCAAGGCAAAGCCGATCCTGAACTACTGAGCATCGATACCGCACTTGATTCCCTGGAGATTGCCCTGCACGCCAAAGCATCCCTGGAACAAGGCGGAAAGCGAATCAGCTTATAATATTTACGCCTTTATCAACCATCACAAAAACCCTGAATATGCAGCTTTACACCATTGGGCACAGCGCCCATCCAATTGAAAAATTCATTGGCCTGCTCAAAACGCACCAAGTCGAAATTCTAGTTGACGTGCGCTCGGTTCCGGCCAGCCGTTGGCATCCGCAATATAACAAAACCGCCCTTGATAAAGCTTTAGATGAAAACCAGATCAGCTATATTTTTGCAGGCCAACAATTGGGTGGCCGCCCGAAAGACCCGACCTGTTACGAACCAGAAGCGTTAGGTGAAAAGGGAGCCAAACATCCCAGAGCAAACTATACCGAGGTAATGAAGCGCACCTGGTTCGTGCAGGGAATAAATGATCTGATAGCCCAAATTAAAAAGGGCAGTACTGTGATCTTGTGCAGCGAAGCAGAGCCACTGCGCTGCCACCGGCACGCGCTGATTGCCAAATTCTTGCAGGAAACACATCCAAACATCACGGTGCAGCACATTCGGAAAGATGGCTCCTTGATAAGCGCGCGGGAGCTGTTCGAAGCCAATGAAAAGCAAATGCGTTTTCTGTAACCAGTTTTTTGAGTCTACGCTTTTTCGATAGCAGTTCCACTAAGATTACGCTCGTCGATTTGCAGACCAAACGCGCTGACCAGCAATATCACCCCCATGAAGATAAAAGCACCCATCAAAGAACGGTCGCTGATCCAGCCGATCAGCAAACCGATCAGCGCCACGTAGATGCTGGAAAACATGTTGATGAAGGAGAGCATCGTCGCCCGGTTCTTGCTCTCGATGTGGCGATTGAGGTAATCGGCGAAGATCGGTTTGCGCAGCCCGGTCGCCCCCTGGAACGTGCAGTACAGCACGACCGAAAAGAGGGGATGCACCAGCACGGCCATCGCCAAGTACAACAGCCCCGGCGAAATCGTTGCCAGCAAGGTACCCAGGCGCACCCCGAAGCGCTTTTCCAGCAGGTAGGCGTAGCGGCTGCCCAGGAAAGCCAGGAAAGCGCCCAGCGCGGCCGACAACCCAAACCAGGGCGTCGCCACCCCGGCGTTCACGTAGTACGGCTGGAACAGGCTGCTCATATAGCCTTCGAAAGGCAGCGTCAGCAGGGAGAGCAGGGCGATGCGCTGCAAGTTGCGGTTGCCTGCCAGCAGCTGCACGCCGTCTTTTAGCAGCAGCCAGGAGTTTTCACCTTCGTCTACCTCTCCATCTCGCGGTTCTTCCAGCGTAAAGCTGAGCACAAAACCAATGCCCACCGCGACGGCGGTCAAAATAATGGCGAGTACGAACTTATCCAAGGTAAGCGTGGAGACCACCAGCGCGCTGGTTGCAGCCCCCAGCATCGCCCCCAAACGTCCGGCCGAGTCGACCCGGCCCATGGCGCGCTGCATGTCTTTCTCCCTGCCCTGTGCTTTGAGCGTATCGTAGACCAACGCCTCCACGCACCCGGAAGAGAACGTAAACCCAATCCCGGCTACCACGGCGATGACCGCAAAACTCAGGTAGTCGCGGGCGAAGATGTAGCCCACCTCCCCCACCAGTTGAAAGGCCATTGCCAGGATGACGGAGACCTTACGCCCAAAGCGGTCGGCGATCAGGCCGGTGGGAATCTCGGCGAAGAACATCGTGCCCACAATGATGCCGGTGATCGAGGTGATCTGCAAATAGCTTAAGCCGCGTTCGCGGTAATACAGTGCGACAATCGGCAGGTAGAAATACAGCGTGGTGAAAAAGAATACCAGCGTGAGTTTGGTGATGTTATCCCAGGCGGGGAGCTTGACTTTATTGGCAAACAAGCGCATGATTCGAACTCTCTGTATCTTAGATTTTTACCACAGAGGCACGGAGACACAGAGATTTCACATCAGGAAAACGCAAAGACAGCACATCTCCCTGATCGTATCCACCACACCGCTGTGTCTCCGTGGTGAAATTTTTAACTATGCGCGTACGAAAGCGTAGAAAGGATCAACCCGCGTACCCGGCGACGAATACTGTAAAAGTAAACACGAACCAGTGGATCAAAAAAGGATATAGGAAGGATTTCGTGCGCCAGGCCACTACCCCGAACAGGAAACCGCCAAAGATGGTCGACAGCGTCTCGACTTCCGGCTTGCCAATATGTGCGATAGCAAAGGGGACCGCTTGCAGCCATAAAGCATGATCGCCGAACTCGCGGGCGTAGCCAAACAACAGCCAGCCGCGGAAGAAAAACTCCCAGCCGATCAAGTCGAGAAAAGTCATCAACGGCAAAGCGGGGCCGAACAGGTACTCATAATAGCTTCGCATGTTAGTATCGGCGCGCACCACGAACCAGATCACCGGGCCGATCAATGCCATCGCCCCCAATGTGATTACCAGTCCGGCTTTCCAATCACCCAATTGAAAGCCGAATTCCTTTGGGGATTGCCGGAAGGCCAGCACAATCACCAGCAAGGGAATCAGCAAGTAGACGAAGACCCGGTCGAGCGCCTTGTAACCGGTGAAATTGTGATAGCGATCGACGATCAGGAGCAAGGTGGACACGATCGTGATCGCAACAATCTCACGGTCGAAGTGCAAATCTAACTTTATGAACTTGTTCATCAGAATTCACGCATTGAGATCTAACCCTCGCTGGTCAATTTTCTTATGGAATATCCCCATTTTACCAAGGCGTACCACAATATGCTGGGCGACACCTAATCCAGAAACCGGTCGTTGAGTTCGGGGGTGGGCAACGGGCAGTAGTCCAGGCGGCCAAACCAATCATAACGGTTGCGCGCCACAAAGTCATAGACCCTATCGCGCAGGAAAGCCGGGACGACCAGAAAAGCTTGGAGCACCGGCCAGGGGAAACGCAGGTAGCGCGTCACACGCAGCGCGCCGCCAGACTTTTGATAGCAGTGTTCTCCATCGATCAGGATAAAGGTATCGAGTGCATCCGTAGAAAGATCAAACTTCCTCAACAAGTGCTGGCCGGTCTCGGATTGCAACGCCGCAAAGCGCAAATTGGCCTGCGGATCACGCGGCACCAGGAAGCGCACCGTGCCATTGCACAGATTGCACTGCCCATCGAACAATACAATCGGATGCTGGCCGGAACTACCCACCGGTATCTTCATTTTCACGCCGCATGACCAGCAGCCCCTCGCTGTTTGGACGCAGCACGCCCAGCACATCCATCAGGCGGGCAATGCGCCGGAAATAAGGCGGCATTTCCTCAATTTCAAGTGATTGAAATCCGAATTTTTCGTAGAGCGGGCCTAGCCCGGCGCGGCACATCAGGTAGAGCGGGCCGGAGTGTTGTTCCAGCATGTGTTCGATCAGGGCGCGGGCCACACCGCGCCCCCGCCATTCCGGTACCACCGCCAGCGAAGCCAGCTCAACCGAGCCATCGCCGTGCGGTTTCAACTGCACACAGCCTATCATTGGCAAATTGATTTGCAACTTGCTTAAGAAAGAGCCTTGCTCTTTCCACTCATCGCCCGTGTCCACAGCCAGCACAAAACGCGGCCAGTCCAGTCCCATAGGGTTGATACCGCTTTGCCGGATCAAGGCCTTGATCGCCGCCGCGTCCGCAACCGTGGCCGGACGCAGTGTAAACGCTTGCTCATTCATAACAATACCTCTACCAATAATATCAATCCATCGCAGTAAACGGAAAGGAATAAAGAATGCCCCCAATGCGGGGGCAAAATAAATCGATTGTTGGACCGGAGCTACTCCGAGAGCAGTTCCTGCAAGACCTCACGG
The DNA here is from genome assembly GCA_050288045.1 of Anaerolineales bacterium. Classification (GTDB taxonomy): domain Bacteria; phylum Chloroflexota; class Anaerolineae; order Anaerolineales; family UBA11579; genus JAFGRA01. Next base: position 7,768 of record JBNKDB010000191.1, read on the forward strand.
GCCTGCTGCGGGTCGGCCTTGCCCTGCGACTTGCGCATCACCTGGCCAACGAGCCAGCCCAGCAAGCCCTCTTTGCCGCCCCGGTAGTTGGCGACCTCATCCGGGTTCTCGGCAATCACTTCCTCGACCAGGCCGCGGATCGCCCCGGAGTCACTAACCTGGGCCAGACCTTCTTCCTCGACCAATGCTTTCGGCGCTTTGCCGGTTTCCTCGATCTTCTCCAGGAGAGATTTGGCGGTGTTGGTGTTGATCGTCTTGGCATCCACCAGTTTGACCAACTCGGCCAGATAAGTGGGTGTCAGCGCCAGTTCACCAGCCCCAACGCCTTTATCATTCATCAGGCGCATGACGTCATTCATCAACCAGTTGGAGATACGCTTGGGGTCGCCACCATAGGCTTCCACGGCGGTTTCGAAATAATCCGACAAGGCGCGGTCGGAAGTTAGGATGTCGGCGTCGTATTCCGGCAATTCGTAATCAGCGATAAAACGCTGCAAGCGTGCCAGCGGCAGTTCGGGCAACTGCCCCAGGATCGAGTCCCTCCAGGCCGCATCGACGTGCACGGCCAGCAGGTCGGGTTCACGGAAATAGCGGTAGTCGGCTTCGGTTTCCTTGGAGCGCATCTTGCTCAAGGTCTGGCTGTCGTCATCCCATTGCAACGTCCACGGCTTGATCTCGTTCCCGGCCTCGACTTCCTTGATCTGGCGCTTGATCTCTTTCTCGATAGCGGCGCGCACCGCTTCGATCGAGTTAACGTTCTTGATCTCGGTCTTTTCGAACAACTCCGTGCTGCCCTTGGGACGAATGGAAACGTTGGCGTCGGCGCGTAGGTGACCCTTCTCCATATCCGCTTCGGAGACACCCAGCCAGCGCAGCAGTTGGCGCAGACGGGTCAGGTAGGCGGCGGCTTCGTCGGCCGAGCGGATGTCCGGCATGGTGACCATCTCGATCAGCGGCACGCCACAGCGATTGAAATCGATCAGGCGACGGTCAACGTCATTGACCGTCTTTCCGGCGTCCTCTTCGACGTGCGCCTTGAGGATGTTCACCCGGCGGGCGTACCCCTCCGGCATAGGCACGTCCAGGTAACCGCCCTGCGAGACGGCCATATCGTACTGCGTGATCTGGTAGCCCTTGGGCAGGTCGGGATAGAAGTAATTCTTGCGGTCGAAATAGGATACATCCGGCACATCGGCATGCATGGCGGCCGCCAACAGGATGGCTTTCTCGATCACAGCCTTATTGGGCACCGGCAGCACCCCCGGCAGGCCACAGCACACCGGGCAAATGTTGGTGTTGGGCGGGTCGCCCCACGAGTCGGCCTTGCAGGTGCAGAAGATCTTGGTGTTGGTGTTGAGCTGGATGTGGGTTTCCAGGCCAATTACGGCTTCATATTCGGTCATAACGTTTCCTTGGTGCATTCAGAAGAAGTGTCTACAAGTATTGCTTTTTTTTCATTCAGAAATTCGTAGGGGCGGACTGCGTCC
>JBNKDB010000192.1:0-4458 GCA_050288045.1 Anaerolineales bacterium
TCATTTCCCAATTGTTTTCGCTCCTATCCTGGCCTATAATATTTTCAGGATCACGTACCAGGTAATGAAAGTAAAAAAAACCAGACGGGAATTGGCAACCATAGACCCCAACCTCAGTGTCCTCATCCCCTCTATTCAATATTTCGGTGATTCCGCTTGACTGAGACGTTATGATAGAGTAACATATCTATCATGTCACCCAGCGATAAACACAGCGAAGCAGCTATTCTAGACGCGGCGCGCGCTCTCCTGGCGGAGGTCGGCGAAACGTTTACGATGGAACAACTTGAAACCAGGGTCAAGGTTTCCAGAGCCACCATCTATCGCCGGGTTGGCAATAAGGCCGCTCTGCTTGAAAAGTTAGCCCAGGAAAGCGGCGCGGTTTACGAAAAGCCCGACGTGCGCCTGGACATCCTGAAAGCCGCGCGCGCCGTGTTCGGGCGGGAGGGGATCGCCGCCGCCACCATGGAGCAGATTGCCGCCGCGGCGGATGTCGGTGTGGCTACGGTTTATCGCCATTTCGGGGACAAGCCCTCGCTGATCCAGGCCTTCATCGCCGAAATGACGCCCTTCGTCACCGTGCGAGCGATTACCTTGCACCCAACCGCAGACATCCGCGGCGACCTTGAGCAGATCGTGGCGGCCACCCTGATCTTTTTCTACGAGAACCGCGATATTTTCCGCTTGGTATTCATGGGCGGCACAACCGAGCGCCATTATCTGGGGGGATTGCGCAAGCGCTCGGATTCGACCCTGGCATCGCTGTCCAATTATTTCCAGGCGCAGTTCGCTGCCAAGCGAATGGCGCAGCTTGGGGACGCAGACGAACTGGCGCTGGGCCTGATGGGTATGATCCTGGCCTTTGCCGTGATTGGTCCAATGCACTACGATACCAAACTCGAGGACGTTGAACACACTGCCCAACTGATCGTCACCCTGTTCTTGAGTGACCTAGAGAGAAAGAAACCATGACCACATACACCCTCCCTTTTCAAGCCATTCACGCTGCGGACATTGCCAAAGTAGGCGGCAAGGGGGCGAATCTGGGCGAAATGACAAACGCCGGATTCAACATCCCGCCCGGTTTTTGCGTCACCACCGCCGCGTTTACGCGCTTCATGTCCGCCGCCAAGACAGATATTTATGCCTCCCTCGAAAGCATCACCGCGGACGACGTTGAACATTTGCGTCTGGTTGGGGAGAAAGTCCGCGCCGCCCTGAACGAATTACCATTCCCGCAGGATGTTGCTGATGCAGTCACAGATGCCTGGCTGGCATTGGGCGAACAACATGCCTACGCCGTGCGCTCGTCGGCCACAGCCGAAGATTTACCCGGCGCATCCTTTGCCGGGCAACAAGATACCTATTTGAATATCCGCGGCAAATCAGCACTTCTGAAAAGCGTGAAAGCCTGCTTCATCTCGCTCTTCACCGACCGGGCGATCCTATATCGCGTCCAAAACGGTTTCGACCACCGCAATGTCGCCCTCGCCGTCGTCGTCCAGCGCATGGTGCAGCCCGATGTGGCCGGAATCCTGTTCACGGCCGATCCCGTTACCGGGAACCGCAATATTGTCTCCATCGACGCCAGCTTTGGACTGGGCGAAGCGCTGGTGTCCGGGCTGGTTTCTGCGGACTTATATCAAGTGGATAAGCGAGAACACAAAATTATTAAGCGCCAAATCGCTAAGAAAACAATCGCCATTCGTTCCTTATCCCAAGGCGGTACAGAACAAATTGACTTACCCGAAAGCGAGCAAATGCAGGCCGCCCTTACCGATGCGCAAGTGCTTGAGCTTGCCAGACTAGGCGGTAAAATCGAAGCCCATTACGGTGTTCCCCAAGACATCGAATGGGCGCTCTCAGGCGAAGATTTATATATCACCCAATCACGTCCAATCACGTCGTTGTTCCCACTGCCCAAACAGGATAACGCTGACTTCCGGGTTTATGCCAGCCTCTCCCATTTTCAAATGATGACGGATGCGATGCCACCATTGGCGTTATCGGCTCTACGATTAATATTGCCAGGTAGTCAAGGGAAAACGCAGCCGGAAAGCAAATATGTACTCGATATTGGTGGGCGCATCTATGCAGATGTTTCACCTATCCTTCGTAACCCGATCGGACGCCGGGTGCTGCCCAGAGCATTCAAGAATATTGAAGAGTTGGGCGCACTCGCAATCGCTGAACTCGCAAATGACCCGCGCTTACGAACAAAAAAATCCAAGTTAGATTTGCGAGCAATAAAAGTTATTTTTCCTTATGTGGGCAAAGTAATGCAAGCGTTATGGCGAGCAGATCCCGACGGCGCTTCCGCAGAAGCCATGAAGGTGATAAATACACATATCGCCGCGACCGATTCAAGATTACGCGCCGCTCCTGATATACAGGCCAAACTGGATATTGTTGTATCTGATGCCCATCAGATATTATTACCGGCTCTGACTTGGATGCCAAAGTTGATTGCAGGCATCATTTCAACCGTCGCGGTGACCAAATTAATGCAGAAGAAAGGCAATACAGATGACATTATTGCACTTGGTCGCGGCCTGACCGGCAATGTGGTTACAGACATGGGTTTGGCCGTAGGTGATCTATCCGATGCGGCGCTTGCATCTGAAGCATTGGCAAAACACCTTTCCAATCCGAATATAACTGCAAAGGTTCGAGTTACGACGGCGGTTGACTTCACAGGCGGTGAAGCATTTGTTACGCGCTGGAACCAATTCATGACGACATATGGGGTACGTGGGCCAGCTGAAATTAATTTGAGCCGCCCGCGCTGGTCAGAAGACCCCACCTCACTATTACAAATGGTTGTTAATGGACTGGATCAACGAGAAATCGGGGCACACTGGGCGCATTTCAACCAATTGCAAGCCGCCGGAGAACTCGCCGCGCAGCGGTTGACCAAACTAGCGCACCAGGGATTATTAGGATGGGTACGTGGTCCGCTGGTCGCCCGCCTGATCCGCGTAAGCCGGGCACTCTCTCCTTTGCGAGAACACCACAAATTTCTCGCGGTCAAGTTTCTGGCGCTGATCAAACAAGTTTTGCTTGATGCTGGTGAGCAGCTTCAGGCGGCCGGTAAGCTTGAAAGTTCTGATGATATTTGGTTCCTGACATTCCCCGATGTGATTGAAGCATTTGGCAGCACTGAACCGCTGCGTGCGTTGATCAAAGACCGGCGCGCAGATTTTGAGCATTATAAACAACTAAGCCCACCGCGTGTAATCACCAGCGAAGGCGATATTCCGATTGTAAAGCTGGATGGCGGGGAAGCACCCGAAGGTGCTTTGCTTGGCAGCCCGGTATCGGCTGGGGTGGTGGAGGGAATTGCAAAAGTCATACACAATCCGAGCGTCGAAGCTTTAGCTCCTGGAGAAATTCTTGTAGCCCCGTTCACCGATCCGGGTTGGACGCCCTTATTTGTGAACGCGGCGGGATTGGTCACCGAAGTTGGTGGGCTGATGTCGCACGGTTCCGTGATTGCGCGCGAATACGGCATCCCTGCAGTTGTTGGAGTCGTCGATGCAACCAGCAAGATCAAGACCGGGCAGCGCATCCGCGTGCACGGTGCCGCCGGTTATATCGAATTGTTGAATGATGAAACTGAAGGTTAATTACAAGATTCCTTAGTTCTTCCCCCTCCACCAAACATAAAGCTGGCCCGATCATTGATAACGATGATCGGGCCAGTCTGCTTATTTTACGTTTACCGGTAAATGCTTACGGCTCCACAATGAACAAACTGCCATCACCACGCCCGTACACTTCGGGGAAGTAGAACTGCTGGGCGGTGGGCGGGATCACGCGGAACTCGCCGGGGGTGCTGGCCCGCACCAGGTAAGTGTACACGTACGTCCCGGGGGGCAGGTAATCGGCGGAGATCACCACGCGCTCGTCGCGCAGTTCGGTGTGGTCGAAGTACCACCAACCCCAGCCCTTGCTGAAAACTTCCTCGCTGGTGTACAGGTCGGGGGCGCCTTCCTGCTGGCTAGTCTCCAGCGACTGGTCAACGGCTTCCATCCCGGCGGGCAGCGGGTCGTCGATCACCACGTAGCGCAGCGTGTTCGGCACCACGATGGTCAGGCGGGCTAACAGCACTTCACCCTGCGGCGCGCTGGTGACGGGGGTGTCGCGGTCGTCGGGGTGGTAGTAACTGCGTGAGACCACGATGCCGTTATCCAGGGCCTGCACTTCCTCGACCGGCAGGTAAGCATTCAAGTGAGCGGTGTAGTACAGGTTACCTTCCCCAGCGTCGCGGGCGATGATCAGGCGGTTAGCCTCGTCGCGCAGCAGGTCGGCGATCTCCACCTGGATGGTATGCACGTCGCGCAGCGTTTCGGCGTTGGCCGATCCGTCGTCGACGCGGTCGCCGTTGAGCGCCACGGCGTAGTCGTAATCCGCGCCCAACTCATTGGTGGCGACCATCCAGCGCGTCAGCCCGATCAG
>JBNKDB010000193.1:0-4179 GCA_050288045.1 Anaerolineales bacterium
GGTTGGCCTGGTCAAGGTACGCCTGTACCGCCCGTTCTCCGTGGAGGCCTTCATCGAGAGCCTGCCCAAGACCGTAAAGTCCATCGCCGTGCTCGACCGCACCAAAGAACCCGGCAGCGCTGGCGAGCCCATGTACCTGGATGTGGTCACCTCCGTAAACGAAGTTATGCATAATGGCGGCGCTCCCTTCGCTCAGACCCCCAAGATCATCGGCGGCCGCTACGGGCTTTCCTCGAAAGAATTCACTCCCGCTATGGTCAAGGCGATCTTCGATGAACTGAGCAAAGAGAAATCGAAGAACCACTTCACCATAGGTATTCACGATGACGTTACCCACACCTCGCTTGAATTCGATCCCGAATTCTCCACCGAAGACCCCGCCACCGTGCGTGCCGTCTTCTACGGGCTGGGTTCCGACGGTACCGTTGGTGCCAACAAGAACTCCATCAAGATCATCGGCGAAGAAACCGACAACTACGCGCAGGGCCATTTCGTATACGACTCGAAGAAATCCGGCGCGATGACCGTTTCGCACTTGCGCTTCGGCCCCAACCCCATTAAATCTACTTACGAGATCAGCAAGGCCAACTTCGTAGCTTGCCACCACCCGCCTTTCCTAGAGAAGGTCGACGTACTGACCTCCGCTCAGAAAGGAGCCACTTTCCTGCTGAACAGCCCTTACGGGCCGGACGATGTCTGGAATCACCTTCCCAAGCAGGTCCAGCAAGAGATCATCGACAAGGAACTCAAGTTCTATATGGTCGATGGTTACGAAGTCGCCAAGAACACCGGCATGGGCCGCCGCATTAACACCATTTTGCAGGCCTGCTTCTTCGCCATCAGTGGCGTCCTCCCCCGTGATGAAGCGATTGCTAAGATCAAAGAATACATCAAGAAGACCTACGGCAAACGCGGCGAAGAAGTTATCCAACGCAACTACGACGCCGTCGATATGGCGCTCGATTACCTCTTCGAGATCAAAGTCCCCGACAAGGCCACCAGCGAAACCGAAATGTTGCCCGCCGTCCCGGAAGCTGCCCCTGAGTTCGTCAAAGACGTTCTCGGGCAGATAATCGCCAAGAAAGGCAACGACCTGCCCGTTAGCTTGCTGCCGGAAGATGGCGTATACCCCACCGCCACTACGCAATGGGAAAAGCGCAACGTCTCTCTCGAAATCCCGATCTGGGAACCCGATATCTGCATCCAGTGCGGCAAGTGCGTTTTCGTCTGCCCGCACGCCGTCGTCCGCGGCAAGGTCTACGATAACAAATATCTGGCCGACGCCCCCGAAACCTTCAAGCACAAAGATGCCCGCTTCAAGGAATTCCCGGACATGGCTTACACCATCCAGATCGCGCCCGAAGACTGCACCGGCTGTGCGCTGTGTGTCGAAGTCTGCCCCGCCAAAGACAAGAGCGAGGTCGGCCGTAAGGCGCTCAATATGGGTGACCAACTGCCCATCCGTGACGCTGAACGCGCCAACTGGGACTACTTCCTCAGCCTGCCCGAAGTTGACCGCAACGAACTCAAGACCGGCACAGTCAAGAATGCCCAATTGCTGCGACCGCTGTTCGAGTTCTCTGGGGCCTGCGCCGGCTGTGGCGAGACCCCCTACGTCAAACTGCTCAGCCAACTCTTCGGCGACCGTGCTGTGATCGCCAACGCTACCGGCTGCTCCTCCATCTACGGCGACAACCTGCCGACCACCCCGTGGGCACAGGACGAAAACGGCCGCGGCCCGACCTGGAATAACTCCCTGTTCGAGGACAATGCCGAATTCGGTCTGGGTATGCGCCTGACCCTCGACAAGCAGAACGAATACGCGCGTGAACTGGTCATGACACTCAAAGACCAAATTGGCGGCGAACTGGCAACTGCCCTGCTCGAAGCTGACCAGAGCGAAGAAGCCGGCATCAATGCCCAACGCGCTCGCGTAGATGAACTCAAAGGCAAACTCGCCAAATTGGACTCGCCGCAGGCCAAAGACTTACTCAGCCTGGCTGACCAGCTCGTCAAGAAGAGCATGTGGATCCTCGGCGGTGACGGTTGGGCTTATGACATCGGCTACGGCGGTCTCGATCACGTCCTGGCTTCCGGCCGCAACGTGAACGTACTCGTAATGGACACCGAAGTCTACTCCAACACCGGCGGTCAGGCCTCCAAGGCTACCCCGCGTGCCGCAACCGCTAAGTTTGCTTTCAAAGGCAAGGATATGCCCAAGAAAGACCTCGGCATGATTGCCATGGCCTACGGCTATGTCTACGTCGCCCGCGTTGCAATGGGTGCCAGCGACGCCCAAACCCTCAAGGCCTTCATCGAAGCAGAAGCTTACGACGGCCCGTCCCTGATCATCGCCTACAGCCACTGTATCTCGCACGGTTTCGACCTGCGCAATGGTCTCGAGCAGCAAGACCTGGCCGTCAAGTCCGGTCACTGGCCGCTCTACCGCTACAACCCTGCCCTGGTCCATGACGGCAAGAACCCGCTGCAAATCGACTCGCGTGATCCCTCGGTCTCCATGGAAGATTACGCTTACAACGAAACCCGCTATCGCGTACTCTTACAACACGACGAAGAACGGGCCGAAAAGTTGATGAAGCTGGCCAAAGCCGATACAAAAGGACGCTGGGATCTGTACCAACAGATGGCCGACATCCACTATGACCGCGAATTTGCTCAAACTGACGGAGAAGCAGAGGCCTAAGGCCTCTGCCCAGCTCCTTTCTAAAAGGATTATGGGTGAAAGGAAAATCATATGGTTGACTTGAAAACAAAATACCTGGGTTTAGAACTGAAAAACCCGTTGGTGGCATCTGCCTCGCCGCTCTCTGAAAACGTCGCGACGGTCAAAAAGCTGGAAGAGGCCGGTATCGGCGCGGTTGTAATGTACTCCCTGTTCGAGGAACAGATCGTCAAAGACAGTCTGGCGCTCGATCACTACCTGGATTACGGCACCGAATTCTACGCCGAAGCCTTGAGCTACATCCCAGACTACGGGCGCTATAACGTAGGTCCAGACAAATATCTTGACCAAATCAAGGCCCTCAAAGACGCCGTCAGCGTGCCGGTGATCGGCAGCCTGAATGGTGTCACCACGGGCAAATGGATCGAATACGCCAAGAAGATGGAAGAAGCTGGCGCAGACGCGGTTGAACTCAACATGTACAACATGCCGAGTGATCCCGACCAGACCGCCGTAGATCTGGAATCTGGTTACATCAACCTGGTACAGAACGTTAGCAGCAGCCTGAACGTGCCCCTGGCCGTCAAGCTCAGCCCGTTCTTCACCTCCATCCCCAACATCGCGGCCCGCCTGGCCGATGCCGGGGCAGATGCTTTGGTGCTGTTCAATCGCTTCTACCAACCTGATTTCGATCTGGAAGAGCTTGAAGTGGTCCCGAACCTCGTCTTGAGCACACCTGACGAACTGCGCCTGCCGCTGCGCTGGATTGCCGTCCTGTACGGTAAAGTAGATGCCGATTTTGCGCTGACTTCCGGCGTTCACGGTGTTGAAGGCGTCCTCAAAGCCACTATGGCAGGGGCCAAAGTTTCGATGATGGCCTCCGAACTACTCAAGAACGGCGTTGGACGTGTCGCTGAAATTCTGTCGGACTTGAATACCTGGATGGAAGATCACGAATACGAATCCATCGAGCAAATGACCGGCAGCATGGCCCAGATTTCCGTTGGCGAACCTTCCGCCTTTGAACGGGCCAACTACATGAAAGTATTGAGCGATTTCAAACTCGCCTGATGCGATATGCAGTTTACCCCGTTGTGCCATGATCACGGAGTATTGGCGTGGATAATCCGATTTAGCGAAGAGATCAGAAGCTTTTTCATTATAACCGATAGCTAACCCTGTGTTGCGCAAACCCAGATGGCTATCTGCCATTGCGAAATACGTCAAGGCAACTTCGGTCAAGTTCTGTGAGTCTTCCAGGTCCTGCTCCTCAAAATAGGGGAGCGCAAGATGAGCATAGTCCAGTGCGCGTTCAAACAGATAATGACTGTTAAAAACGAACGCAAGCATTTGATATGTTTTGTGATACAAATACGCATCATTGACGCGCCGGGCAAACCGCAGCACATCGTTAACGCGCTCCTGAGTTAGCCAGTTTGTCTGGTTATAGGCCTTATGCAATAACAGATTGAGATAAAGTTCATATACATCACTTG
>JBNKDB010000194.1:0-4836 GCA_050288045.1 Anaerolineales bacterium
ACATAGGCATATTCTCTGACAACGATCTATCATAATTGTATTTATCCGTTACGGTAAAAGGGAGTCTCACCACAAATTCAGGAGTCGGAGGCAAAGGCAATGGAGTTATATCACCTTCTCCACCACATCCGGCAAGGCCCAGCAAGACAGCAATAAGCATAACCAAAAGTATTCCAACCAGTTTACGCTTGGAGGAAATCATCCTATTCTCTCTACCTCCATTCAAGGATCGTTCTTCCGAAAATACGCGTCCCACCACCCAAAGTACCGGCTGGGTTCACGGAACCCCCATAAATCTCAGCCACATTTCTTTGGAAGACTCGAGGCAGACCTGATCTCTATTTTGGGCTGCGGCATAAAATTCTTCAATGGATAACCCTGTAGCTTCTTCCAATGTTAGCGACCTGCTACTAGGTAATTTATTTTCCGGATCCGTGTAGGTCAAACCAAGCGCCGGGTCCCAGGCCCACACCCGACGAATCTCCTGAAAACAAAACTTGAGCATATCCCCTTCGGGCAAATCTTCGCTGTAGATCACAGATTGATACAAAAAATGTACCCCCAAATCCGTGTAGTGCAGATTTAAATTCGCATAAAAGTCAGCCAATGCCCCCACAGCGGTTCTGACTTCATCGGGAACGCCGTAGGTATCGAGAACGTACCGCAGTGGATAACGTTCTTTGGCGCCATAGATTTCCGGATGAATAAACGTGATCAGACCATTATCGAATTCAAATTGATTGACCATTTCCGCCGTCATTTGATATGCTGGAACCAATTCTGTTTTCTTCTCCAACTCAAATTCAAACCACATCGATAATGAGTTATTACGAATATACAGGTCTGTGGCGTAAGGTGCCAATTGCTGCCAGGCCTCATGCAGTGTGGTCTCGCCTGGGGTAACGCCCATCCAACAAGGCAGGAGGCAACCGGGATCTTCGTTGATCAAATACTTCAAGGCCGCCACACGTTCTTCCGGGGGAATAGTTGGCAGTGGGGTAAAGAGCAGATTGGTTAACACTTTGGTAGGTATCCGGGTAGGGCGTGGTGTTTTTGTGACCGTTGAGGTGATTGTTGCGGTTTGTTCTTTGGTTGATGTGGAGGTGAAACTTGTCGGCGTTTTAGTAAAAGTTGCTGTAGCAGGAAGCGAAGATGGTGTTTCACCTTCTCCACCACATCCGGCAAGGCCCAGCAAGACAGCAATAAGCATAACCAAAAACGCGCCAACCAGTTTACGATTCAAGAAAATCATCCTGTTCTCCCTACTCCATTCCGTTGTTACCATATTACCGCACTATGGCGCAATTTCAATGACCCATAAAGTAGAACTTGTCGCGATTGCTAACCATCTCCCATCACTCGACAACTTATATTGTGAAAGTGGAAGCTTTGTGAGTGCAGGATGGCTGGCCGAGTCGAATAACACATTCAACTCCGAAGTGGTCAGGTTATAGACACCAACGGCCTGCTTGCCAAACTCGCTTACTTTATAAGTAACCAAAAGTAAGTCTTGAGCGAGCCATGAGCCGGTAACAGTATTAGCAGCAACTGAATCATGGATTTGCAATTGAGTAGATTCCAGTGAATCCGAATTGAGTAAGTGAAGGGCTTCTGCTGTCCGATACAGCAGTTCATCTCCACTTGGCGAAAATCCCAGAATTAAATATCTCTCTGAATCCATTTCTCCCAAGATCGGTTGAATTCGACTCGTTTGGAAATCGATTAACCACGTAGGTTCTTTACAGGCAGCCAGAAGGCGCGTACTGACCAATTTTTCTTCGTCTGAGGACCAAATGAATCGCTCCAAACAATCTTCAATCATACCGATTTTTCGAGTCTTTCCATTTTCCAGGAGCCATAATTCAGCCGGACCACCAAGCAGCCATTGTTCTCCTCCCAGCGGGTCCGGGATGGGTGTAGCTGTAGGGGATGTGCGAATCAAGTAAATCACGCGAGCTCCACTAGGCGACACTTCAATCTGAGTCGCGGTTGCTGGGATATTCATGATTGGCGTTGGCGTAACTGTATTGACAGCCTCGCGCGTGGCTTCAATTTGGATCGTATTTTCCCTGATCGGGTCATAAGCATAGACCTTAGGCCAAACCCCTTTGGTAATTTCATAGTAAAGGATTGGTGGAGAGGAAATCCACCAGAAGTCAGTGATCGTCCCGGTATCAATTTTTATCAATGGGAAACTTGCAGGGATGGGGGATGGTGTTTCAGCAACCGGTGCGTTGGTTGGAGCGATCTCAGTAGCAATTGCAGCAGTTGGTTTGTTCGTGGTCTCAAGTGTAAATGGGCTGATTTCTGAGGAAATGGGCTGGTCGCCAGCACAGGCAGATCCAAGAACTAAGTAGATAAGCAAACACAAGAATGTTATGATGATCTTTTGATTAGAAGTTTTCATCTCATTCTCCCTATCTCCATCCAGTTGTTATTATATTACCCCACTTTCGTACTCACGCGCTAACGTTATTCACTCCTTCTCCACCACCCAGAAATGCGATAAGCCCAACACCTTAAACGGGGTACGTTCCAAGAACTGCAACGTGGCCCGTAGGACTTTACCGAATACACCAAAGCGGGCGATCAAGTTATCGTAGGCCCCAAACACAATCGTGCGGTAGACGAAGCGCACCGGCAGTCCGGCGAAGAGCTTTTCCAGATCGCGGCGCGTATAGACCTCGACGTGCGGGGCAAGTTTATCGCGCCACTGGCGCGGCAGGTAGTTGACCAGCGGGATATTGCCGAAGTGGTATTCACCGCGCCAGTAAATGCCATGCGTTTCCACCGGGTAACCGCGGTTAGGGCAGAACAGCGCAATGCGTCCGCCGGGTTTGAGCGCCCGCACCATTTCTTGGATCGCCTCACGGTCGTCGGCAACGTGCTCGATCACCTCGTGGCTCAAGATCAGGTCGAAGCTGTTAGCTGGATAAGGCAGGTTCTCCCCGGCGGCATTGACGATCAGGTTCGAGTAGGCATGTGCTTCCGCGGCGCGTTCGAATTCGTATTCCAGGCCGTACACCTGTCCGCCGTAGGCTTGCAATTTCTGCACGTACATACCCACCCCACAGCCGTTCTCCAGGATACGCCCGGTCAGGCGTTCGCCGCCCCACTCGGCGATCATTTCCAGGCGGCGCTGCTGCCCGGCGCGCCACACGTAGGAAGGTTCGCCGCGCAAGGCCGCTTTATCGAGGTCACGTTCCATCAATCTAATCCATTCCTCAGGGGGTGAACTTCCACAAGACCAGCTCGCGCTCACCGAAATGATAGCGTTTATATTCCGTGATCTTGCCCGCCAGCATCGGGGCGTAGGGGTTGGTCTCTTCCATCATATAGGGATTGCCGAAGATATAATCCACGCCCAATTCTTCCAGGTATTCTGCTCCGGTCCCGGCCTTGAGATGCTCGAAGTAGGCGGTGCTGTTCATCAGGCCGTCCAGGTTGATGATCGTGCGTCCCTCAGTAAAGTAACCCAGGTTGCCCGCCCCGGTGATCGCAATGCGCGCCCCAGGTTCGGTATTGGCTTCCACCCAGGCCGGACGATCCATGTAGAAATGGGCACTGGGATCGGTATCCGGGCGCGTGCTACGCCGCATGTAGTCCAGGAAATTGAGCGTCAGCGCCACACAGGCCAGCAAAAACACAACCTGGGCGATGCGCGGCCCCAGCCCGTCCGCCTCGCGGATGCGGACGCTCAGGCGATATAAGCTTTCCAGCAAGATGCCCAGCACGAAAGCCATGAAGACCAACTGCATGATCCAATACCAGGGCTGCTGCGCCATGCTGTGCCCCAGCTTGTAATAGCTGATCTGCACGAAGCAAGCCAGGAAAAAGGGCACCAGCCCCATTCGCTTGACCGTCTCAACCACGAACCGGCGATTGAACCAGGCCAACAACCCGGCGATCAAACCCAGCCCGCCGCCGATCCCTAACAGGGCGATCCGCCGGGCGGCCACCGTGGCCTTCATGCCCAACAGCGGCAGCACGTTCTCGGCCGCGGCATACAGCGGGGCAGTCAGCGTCGACCACGGGCCGAGGTCTTCGTCGGCGGTGAAAAACTGGCCCCAGAAAGTTTCGAATTGTTTGATCGGGAAGCCGTACACGGTCTTATCGAGCGTGCCCCACCACACCTTGATCTGTCCGCTGATTGGCATCGGCGTGCCAAAAGCAATCTGGTTCCAAGCCAAGTAGGTCAGCATCACGACCACCACCGGCGCGAAGAAAGCCGTGCCGGTCTTGAAGCGCCACAGCCATTTCGCTTTGGCGCTTGCGGCCTCACCAACCTGCGGCTGCCACCAACGCAGCCACAACCAGGCCCCGCCGAAGAAGACGATGAAGACGTTATCCAGGCGGCTGAGGATGGTGAGTGTGGCGATCACACCCAACCAGAAGACCTGGCGCAGGCCGTCCTGCAGGGGAAAATCCTGGTCATTGAAGGCACTCAAGCGTTCCCACAGCAGCAGGATTAGGAAAGCATTCAGTCCGGCTTCCACGCCACCTTTGGTAGTCATGGTGTGGATCACGGGCGTTAGCGACCAGCACAGTGCCAGCAAGGCTGCCACCACCGGCGTAAAATAGCGTTTACCCAGACGGTACAGCAAGATCCCAGAACCCGCATTGAGCAACCCCAAGACCACCACCAGTACGCGCAGCGGTAGGAGTGTATTCACGCGCGCCAGGGCAAAGACCGGCACACAGATCGCCATCCACAAAGGGTGGAAGCCGTTGGTGCGCGTCAGGCCGTCGAAGGTTACCCCATTCCCGGCGGCAATATTACGGGCGGCCTGGAAATAATAGAAGGCATCGTCGGTGGTGTACCAGTCCAGCACGGTA
>JBNKDB010000195.1:0-3624 GCA_050288045.1 Anaerolineales bacterium
CCGCGGGGGAGCCCGACCATGGAGTACCCGCACGAGGGGCACGGGACCGGGGCCACGTATGCCAACCGGCGACGCACGACGAGCGTCAGTCCCGGCGCCAGGAGGGCGAGCGTCGGGAACCAGAGTGGCACGACGGCGAACAGCATCCCGGGCATGGTGGGGCTGCTCCTGAGCTTGAACCACCAGCGGGTGGGGCCGGAGGCCTGCTCCCAGGTCCAGCGCCAGCAGCGCCGGGAACGTCCCCAGCCCGAAGATCGCCATACCCAACGCCCCGCGCCAGGCTGCCCCGGTTGAGGCAGCTAATAGTAAAGCGCTGTAAACCAGTCCACAGGGCAGCAGTCCATTCAGTGCCCCCAAAAGTATTACACCACCCCAACCGCCTTGCTTCAGGGCGCGCGATAGTGCTGCATTCCACCAGCTTGCCGCGCCTTCTAGTGGGAAGGCGCGCAATAAGCCCAGGTATCCGGCCCCAAGCAGCAAGATGGCGATTCCCAGCAGCAGGCTAACCGCGCCGCCGACGGTTGTCAACTGGCGGCTGAGGCCCAGTAGGGAGCCAATCGCCCCTACGAGTGCTCCCAAAAGCACGTAGATGGTGATGCGGGCAGCATGGTATAGGCTAAAATTTGGCAGAGGAGATAGCTCATTTTTGCGCATCTGCGCCGCAACCATCAGGTTGAGTGGCCCACACATACCAAGGCAATGTCCCAGGCTGCCGAGCAAACCGCTCACCAGGAGCGTGATCCAGAGGCTGGTGGCGTTCACGGTTACTTGGCTGGAAAGTCGAAATTGAAAGTGGTTGTCTGGCCGTTGTAAGTGACAGCTGCCGCGGCGCGCCAATCTCCTGACATGGTCAAGGTCGCATCAGCCAGATACAATCCCTGTCCTTGATCTGTAGCTTGCGGCTGGTTGGGCGGCATCGACATGCCGGGCATGGTCAGGTCGTAGGCTACCTGGGCGCCTTCAATGGCCTGCCCGTTGGCGTCGGTCAGGGACAAGGACAATGTGACGGGCTCCATCGCCACAGGGGAAGCAGGTGATATGCTGAAGGTGGCAGTGATGCCGTCCTGGGTTTGGGTGAAGGCTGGGGTGTCTTTTTGCGCACATCCCAGCAGGGAGAATATTACAAAGATAAGAACAAACAAGCCTAATGTTGTGTTTTTCTTCATGTTTTGTCCGGGTAAACTGAGTGAGACGGGCATCCGCCCGCCCCACTCAGTTAGGTTGTGTTTAAGCAACTTCGTTATAGACGCGTGTGGAGAGATGCTCCAACTTGATATGCGGATCGAATTCCTTGATGATCTTATCTTCCAGGAGGGGAGACTTTTTATGCTGCTCCAGATCTTCCCATTCTTCCCACTCGCTCAAGAAGACGATGTGGGTTTCCTCCTCGTTCTCCACGGAATACAACGCCCGCGTGGTGACATAACCGGTTTCACTGGGCAGCAGCGTGCGCAGGTAACCGAGCACACGTTCCAGCGAAGCGCCGATCTTGAGCGCGTCCAGTTGATCCGAATTGATGTCAAAACTCATTTCATAGATGTATGCCATTGCCCGCCTCCTTTACGGCGCCCAGTTGAGAATGAGATAGACCAGCCACCACAACAGCACACCAGGCAGGGCCAGTTTGACGACCGGAGGCAGCCCGCCTCCGGCTTCTTCGATTGTTCCGGCAAAGCTGTCGATGTAGCCATCACCTCGGATTTCTTCATGACCATCGTGTTGCTCTTCTTCGCGATGTCCGCTGCTGCCTGGTTTGGTTTTGGCCTGATGATTGATCGCCACCGTTAAGGCGAAGAGGAAAAGCACCACAGTTCCAGTGATCACGGCCAGAATCTCCGGCCAAAGTTCTAACGCATTTTGGGTCATGATCCATCTCCTTTCTGATGAGGCCAGGGCTGGGGCTCTTTATCTTCGAGTATCTGATACTTAGCCTCTTCTACATTTTTAAACTGGCCGGAAGAAATACCCCAGACCAGGAATATGATCGCGATCAAGGCGACCACGATCATTCCACCAACTACTACGATGATCCCTAATGCCATCACCCACCTCCCTGCGAGGTCGAGGTCATATCGTTGACGTAAAGGGTGATCGACCAGATTTCCGAATCGCTCAACAGCCATTGGAAGGGATACATCATGCTGTCCGGGACGCCTTCCCACACCCGCCAGAAGATATAGGCTTCGCCCATGTCGGATGGGTAAGCGGCCGGTCCGCCGCTGGCATTGCCTTCCGTGCCTGGGCCGTTGCCCTGGCCCTGGTCACCGTGGCAGGTCGCGCAGTACTGCGAGTACAGGTCGGGGCCCTGATCGGTCGGGATGGTATGGCCTTCGTCCAGGAAGACCTGGCTGCTGGCGGTGACATAATTGGCGGCGATGCGCCCGTTGTTATACACGCTGCTGGTCATTGGCTGGCCTTGCATGAAGGTCGTCATGATATAGCGGACGGCATCCCAGCGCATATCTTCGGGCATCCACTCGCCCCAGTATGGCATGGCCGTATCCTTGATGCCGAAGGTCACCTTGGCAAGGTGTTCACCCTGGGCATTTGGTCCCATCGTCATGCCAGCCATGCTGCGGAAATCAGCCGGGGTCGGGTTCAGGTACTCTCCATCCCAGCCCTGACCGTCTCCGGCTAGGCCGTGACAATGCGCACAATTTTCCAGGAAAATCTGCCTGCCATATTCGTACGACACGCCTTCGGGGAAGCTCAAGTCTTTATAGACCTCCGGGAAGGTGAACGCGTTTGCGGAATCCGGTGCAGGTGGGGCATCTTCGGTCTGGGTGAAGATCGAGCGGATATAGTGAACTAGTTTCCAGCGATCTTCTTCGCCGTAATGGATCTTCCAGGCCGGCATGGCGCTCCATGGCACGCCTTCACTGATCCGCCAGAAGTAATCCGAATCGGTGTAGTCGCCGTAACTGCCATCGCCAAAATCGGGCGGGCCGGGCTGGATGGTGTCCCGGTAAGGCCCGTTGCCGCGTCCGGCATCGCCGTGGCAGACCATGCACTCGCGGATGAAGATTTGTTTGCCTTCATCCAATGTCTCAACGGTAAGTGCCACCGGATTGGTCAGGTTGGCGTAATTTCCGGTTGGGTCGCCTTCGTCGGGGTCGTGCATTACCGGGCGAGCATAGATTTGCTGGATGTAGCGGATTACCTTCCAGCGCTGGTCTTCGGTTAGGCTGGTCTTCCAGGTGGGCATCAAGGTGCCAGGGATGCCCTCCGAAACGTGCCAGAACCATTGGTCGTCGGGCATATTCTTATAGGGATCTTGTTTGAGGTTGGCGGGGGTCACGACCATCGTACCGCCATAACTGCCCAAGCCATTGCCGGAACAACCGTGGCAGGTCAGGCACTTGGCTACGTATAGTTCTTTGCCTTCCTGTAGGCTTGCTTCTTCCCAGGTTGCCCAACCTTGGGATGATCCGTCAGTGGCCGGTTGGACGACCGGATAGGGGATCGGGTTGGTCAGGCCCGCATAGGCTTCGGGCGGTAAGATCATCCTTTCCTGCGCCACGCGATCGCCCATGGCGAACAGGTAAGCAGCGATAGCCTGCAACTCCTCATCCGAAAGGAAATTAAAATTGGGCATGATCGAAAGCGGGGATAGACTGCGCGGGT
>JBNKDB010000196.1:0-2751 GCA_050288045.1 Anaerolineales bacterium
TCAAATCATATTTTTTATGCAATCCACTTCCATTGGACAATGATTGCAATCCGGGCTCGTGGCAAAACACCACTCCCGGCCAATCCACCACAGCGCACCGTCTAACGCTCCGGGGTATTCGGGGTTCATCATCCGGGTAGCGTCTAGGGCAGCTTGTTCGGTTTCTTCAGCGATCATACCCAACCGATAGAGCACGCGCTTGGTGTGTACATCGGGTTTGATGTCCATCCCCTTCCGGTCCAGATCGTCAAAGTGTACGCCGAAACAGGCTTCAATCAGCAGCACCCCCATATTGGCGATCCCCGGCCCAACCCCATAGATAGAATTCAGCGTCCGGTTTACCTGGACGGCGCGCTTCCCTTCCCAAATCTTGGCGGCATCTCCATCACATTCCTCAACCACGATCTTGGTCAATTCCTTGAGCGTGCGCGGGGCATCATTGATATAGCGTGGGCGCCTGGGTAAATAAGCGAACAGGTCGGCCAATGCACCCAATGGCATATCATAAATTTCAGCCGGATCGAGATGCCCCAATTCCTGCTGCATATCATACGGGATCGTCCAGATGATCTCCGCTTTTGTACCCCGATCCAGACAAACGGCAATCGCAAAGGCATACGGATTGGTAGACACAAATTCATACGCTTCCGGGACAACAGTTGGAAACAACTCATCGGTTCCGAAGGTTTCCCCAACCGCGATCAATGCCTGGGCGATCTCCTGTGGCGTTTTCACTTTTGCGTCTCCTCTCCCTATAAGCTAACGAACTCGACCGGTTCTCCTGCGAACCGTTTCCGCATAACCTCAATCGCTTCCGGATTGTTATCCACCAGCAAGAAACGGCGACCCAATTCTAGTACTGCGGCCCCGGTCGTACCGCTCCCCGCGAAGAAATCCAGCACTAGGTCATCCGGGTTCGAAGAAGCCTGCACGATGCGCCGCAAAATACCCAGTGGTTTCTGGGTCGGGTAGCCGGTCTTCTCTTTGCCGGTCGGGCTGACGATCGTATGCCACCAGGTATCGGTCGGTAGTTTGCCACGTTGGGCTTTTTCCTTGCCCACCAGGCCGGGAGCCATGTAAGGGATACGGTCAATGTCCTCACGGTTGAAGGTGTACGTTTCAACATCTTTCACATAAACCAGGATGTTGTCGTGCTTGGGCGGCCAGCGATTCTTGGGCCGCCCGCCATAGTCGTACGCCCAGATGATCTCGTTGAGAAAAGCCTCGCGCCCGAAAATATGGTCGAGCAGCAGCTTGCAGTAATGCACCTCGCGGTAATCGATGTGAAAGTACAGCGTGCCGGTCGGCGCCAGGATGCGGTAGGCTTCCTGTAAACGCGGCTCCAAAAAAGACAGATAGTCATCGAACTGGTCTGCAAAAGCCTTGGTGCCGATCACCTCAGATTTATAACGTTGCCCCTTGAAACCAACCCGGTCACCATCGGCGCTGCGCGCGGTGCGCATCTGCGTACGCGCCTGCTTCTTGCCGGTGTTGAACGGTGGGTCGATGTAAATCAAATCCACGCAGTCTTCGGGGAGCTGACGCAAAAGCGTCAGGTTATCCCCGAAGACCACGCGGGCTGTAAAGTCGATATCCATTCAGCAAACTTTCGGCTTACACCAAAAGTGCCAGCGCCTTGGCGACCACATTCGCCGTGCTAAAGCCCAATTCGATCATGGCAGTCTGATACGGGGCCGAAGCGCCGTAGCGGTCCAGGCCAATCACGTCACCTTTGGTACCCACCCAGCGATGCCATCCCTGGGTCACTCCGGTCTCAACAGCCAACCGGGCAGTGATATTCGGCGGGAGCACTTCTTCCTGGTAATCTTTGTCTTGCGCCTTGAACAGTTCCCAGCTTGGGAAAGAAACCAGGCGCACGTTCTTACCTTGTTCGGCAAGCTGCTGCCCGGCAGCCAGGATCAACTGTACTTCCGAGCCGGTCGCCATCAGGATGATCTCCGGGGCGCCATCGCCCAGGTCGGCCAGCACATACGCGCCTTTGTGTAATCCGGCCGCGGAAGCGTAGACTTCACGGTCGAGCGTGGGCACGTTCTGGCGGGTGAGCACCAACGCGGTCGGCCCATCCCGGCGCAGGATCGCTGACTTCCAGGCTTCGGCCACCTCATTGGCGTCTGCCGGGCGGATCACGTTCAGGTTCGGGATGGAGCGCATCGCCGCCAGGTGCTCGACCGGTTGGTGCGTAGGGCCATCTTCGCCCACGCCAATGCTGTCGTGCGTATACACCCAGATCGAAGGATAATGCGAAAGCGCCGAGAGGCGCACTGCCGGGCGCATATAATCGGAGAATACGAAGAAGGTCGCCCCAAACGGGATCACGCCCTTGTACAACGACATACCGTTGACCATCGAACCCATGGCATGTTCACGCACACCGTAATGGATGTTGCGGCCACCCGGCGTTGCAGGCTGGAAGTCGGTGCTGCCATCGATCCAGGTTTTGGTCGAAGGGTGCAAGTCGGCCGAGCCGCCAAGCAAGTCGGGCAGCTTGGGCGCAATCGCGTTGATCACCTTGCCGGAAGAAGAGCGCGTGGCGATGCCTTTTTCATCGGCGGGGAAGACGGGGATATCGGTCGCCCAGTCCGCAGGCAGCTCGTCCTTGAGGATGCGGTCGAGTTCCGCCCCGGCTTCGGATTCAGCCTGGCAGTAGGCGGCAACCTGCTCGCGCCAGGCCTTCTCCAATTCGGCGCCTTTTTCCACTGCCGCCCGGAAAATGGGCAGCACGTCATCAGG
>JBNKDB010000197.1:0-4189 GCA_050288045.1 Anaerolineales bacterium
GCCGGAATCCAGTCCGGGAAGTTATCATATCCGTGGTATGGGGTCTGCAAGTCTTGCGGGCGGCCGGAGATGAACGCCAGGGATTCGCCCAATTGTGTCACCGGGGTATGCGGATAATGCTCGATAATATAGGGCACATGGAAGATCGACCCGACCGATCCGGCGCTGCACCCGGTCACGAAAACCGAATCGGGCTGCGGAACATTAGTGTAGGCCCATTCCAGGGCAGCGTTAGCATTCACAAAGCCGCGGTGGTAGATCGTCAGGCTTTCCCCGTCAGCCCCGGGATAAGTTTGCACGTTGTCCCCCAGATAATTATCGCCGGTGCAAGGCGGGATAAACACAATCGTGTAATCGCGGAAGGGATTTTCGGGATGGTCAAGGTTGAGCATGCCGCCACTGAAGACCGGGGCGTCCCTTTCGCTGACTTCATCATCATACCAGCCGCTGCCCGGAGCGCAGGTCTCGAGGGACCAGCAAGTGCCACCACCTTGAAAGTAAACCAGTAGCTTGTTGCTGCTTCCCCGGTGTACCCAATAGGCGAATGGTTCATCATGGGCGCAGCGCGCCGCCCCGTTCGGCTGCACCATCACCCAGTCCGCGCCTAACTCACCCAGGCTCGGGCCGGCCCCCTCGACCAGAATGGTCGGGGCGGGGATGGCGGACGCGGCCAACACACCGGCGGCCACCAGCAGCAAACAGCATAAAATCAACTGACGCAGGAAAATGGGCATCTTAACTTTGCAATTCTAGCAGGACAGCTTTTTACACCCCAGGGGATGTGGCTCAAAGCCGGGCCAGGCCGCTTTCAACCATCTCGATCAAATCCCCTTCACGGTCCGCGATTCCCTCCCAGATGCGCGCCGCCGCCATGCAGACAATCCACACATCCAGCAGTTCACGCCCCGCCGGCCGCAGTTGGAAATAGCGCTTGAGATAGGTCCGTTGGAAACTATCGCGTAGGAACAAGACAATCCGGCCAAAGAGCGTTACCCGTTTACTCTTATTAGAGGTCAACAAGATGGTGGTGCGCGCCACGTCTGCCAGCGGCGGGCCTTTCGTCGCATCAATCCAGTCGATCACCAGCGCATCCCCGCCGGATAAAATGATGTTCCCCGGATGAAAATCGCCGTGCAGCAAAGCCTCACCATCCGGCAGCGTATCCAGCAGAGCCAAGACGGTTTGCTTGGTTTTGGGGGACAACTGCGTCAAGCTTGCGATGCGCTCGGTCAGGCTCTCTTTTCGTGATGGCAAGCTAGGAGCCTGGTAAGTGTGCATTTCGGCGTGCAGTTCCGCCAACCGGCGGGCATAACGCATAGCATGCATCACGTCCCGTGATAAGGCTTGCCCCATCACCATCCCATCGAAGCGCTCGTACAGCGTGCCCACGCGGCCATCGACTTCAACGACCTCCCCAACCGCCGGAGTACGGTAACCGGTAGCGTGGGCCAGGCGGGTTTTGTTGGCTTCGTACTCGGCGGTCGCTCGATTATTCCACTTTTCGCGCAGCAGCTTGAGCACCCAGCCGTCTTCCCATTCGTATACTTCGGCCATGCGGCCTTCAGCAAGTAGTTCTCCCTTTTGCATGGGGCAATTATACTCGGATTACTACACCAGCCATCCTTGACACCCATCTCAATTGCTCTTATACTCGCGCCAGATAAAACATTAGCACGGGGAGCTCGGTGTTGCCGGGCTGAGAGGTAGGCCGTGAGCCTGCGACCCGCGAACCTGATCCGGGTAATTCCGGCGGAGGAATCGCACAACCGAGCCTAAACGCCCATCCTCCTGCGGAATTCCGTAGGAGGATTTTATTTTGCGAGCGGTTATTTTTGCCAATGGGGAACTCAAAGATCCGGCCCTGGCGCGCGCTGCGCTGCAAACCGGCGATCTGATCATCGCTGCCGATGGCGGCGGCCGCCACTGCCTGG
Organism: Anaerolineales bacterium; assembly: GCA_050288045.1. Classification (GTDB taxonomy): domain Bacteria; phylum Chloroflexota; class Anaerolineae; order Anaerolineales; family UBA11579; genus JAFGRA01. The sequence goes on from JBNKDB010000197.1 coordinate 1,932, forward strand.
CGTTGGGCGTTGGACCGGCGGTAGTGATCGGCGATTTCGATTCGTTGACCGCCAAAGAACTGAACCACTTCAAAGCCCAAGGGGCGGAGATCATCCAACATCCCACCCACAAAGACGAAACCGACCTTGAACTGGCCCTGCTGTACGCCGCCGAACGCGGCGCGAAGGAAATCCTCGTGCTGGGGGCATTGGGTGGGCGTCTGGATATGACCCTTTCCAATTTCCTGCTCACTGCCCACGCCAAATTACGCCAGCAGAAGATTTCTTTCCTGGCCGGGAAGCAGCGCGTCTACCCGGTCTACCACCAGGTTCAGGTCGAAGGCCAGCCCGGGGATGTGGTCTCATTGATCCCGATTGGTGGTGACGTGACAGGCGTTACCACCCAGGGCCTGGAATATCCCCTCAGCGCCCAAACCCTGCATTTCGGTACCACGCGCGGCATCTCCAACGTATTGCTGGGCCACACCGCCGAGGTCACCATCCAGAGCGGCATGCTGCTTTGCATTGTGCTCGCCCAACCCGTTGATTAATAACTCACAAACCAATTGATAGGAGTAACCATGTTCAAGAAGATCGTTCCCTTTTTACTGGTAACCAGCATCTTGCTCGCCGCTTGCGGCGGAGCCACCGAAACCCCCACCGCCGAAGCGGCCACGCCCAGCGGCCCGCGCACGCTCACCGTGATGACGCACGATTCCTTCGCCGTTTCCGAAGACGTGATCGCCCAATTCGAGGAAGAAAACGACGTCACTGTCACCTTCCTGATGTCCGGCGATACCGGCACGGCGGTCAGCAAGGCCGTGCTGGCGGCCGACAACCCGCTGGCAGACGTGTTCTACGGCGTCGATAACACTTTCCTCAGCCGCGCCCTGGACGGCGACATCTTCGAAGCCTACGACTCGCCCGCCCTGGCCGACGTCCCCGACCAATTCAAACTCGATCCCGAAATGCGTGCCATCCCAGTCGACTACGGCGACGTGTGCCTGAACTACGAGATTGCCTACTTCGAGGAAAACGAACTCGAACCGCCGCAGTCACTGGAAGACCTCACCGAGCCGGAATACGCCGGGCTGCTGACCGTTGAGAACCCGACCACCTCTTCCCCCGGGCTGGCTTTCCTGTTCGCCACCGTCGGTCATTTCGGTGAAGACGGCTACCTCGATTACTGGCAGCAACTGGTCGACAACGACCTGAATGTGGTCAACGACTGGGAAACCGCCTACTATTCCGCTTTCAGCCGTTGGGGCGGTGAATACCCCATCGTGGTATCCTATAACTCCAGCCCACCGGTCGAACTGATCTACGCCGAAGAACCGATGGATGAACCGGTCACCGCAGCGGTCATCGCCCCGGATACCTGCTTCCGCCAGATCGAATTCGTCGGCATCCTCAAAGGCACCGAGAACCGCGACCTGGCCGAGAAATGGGTCGACTTCATGCTCTCGACCACCTTCCAGGAAGACATTCCCTTGCAGATGTTCGTCTTCCCGGTCAACCCGGACGCTGAATTGGATCAGGCTTTTGTGGACTTCCTGGAATTCACCGAGCAGCCGGTCGAACTCAGCCCGGAAGACATCACCGCCCACCGTCAAGAGTGGATCGAGGCCTGGACGGAGACCGTGCTGCGTTAAGTAAAGGAAAAGCTTTGGACCGCATCAACCGCCTGAAATACGCCCAGATCGAAAGCGAACGACGTTTCCTGTTAAAGGACTTGCCGGACGATCTCGACGCGGGCGTATTCTGGCGGATCACGGACAAATACATCCCCGGCACACACCTGCGCCTGCGCACAGTGGCTGCTCCTGATGGGACGGTGCAGGTACGCAAGTTCACACAGAAATACAAGCAGTCCGGCCAAGCCGCTCACGAAACCACGATCACCAACTTCTATCTAAGCGAAGCCGAGTTCGCCGTGCTGGATGCGCTGCCGGGTGACTTACTCATCAAGCGGCGCTACCGCTATCTCCACGGCGATCAGGCTTACTCGCTTGATGTCTTTGAGGGCAACCTGGATGGTTTGATCTTGGCCGAGTTAGAAAGCCCCAGTGCTGGCGAGGCAGTGATACTTGCCTTCGCCGCCCGCGACGTGACCGCCGATCCGACATTCAATGGCGGCACACTGGCGCGCCTCACCCAGGCCGAGTTCCTGGTCTGGTTTGAAACGCAACAGGAGCAGGCGTGAAAATCGAAAGCGCCAACCGGCGCGCCCTGCTGCTGTTGCTATTACCATTGGCCTTCCTGGCGCTGTTCTACTTCTA
>JBNKDB010000198.1:0-5185 GCA_050288045.1 Anaerolineales bacterium
TCAGGGCACAGATCAACACCTTGGAACGCAGCCCCGGCCCGAACCAGATCACCAATAAGGGCGCAATCGCTACCGTGGGCACCGACTGGCTGGCAACGATGTAAGGCGCGGCGAAACGTTCCAGCGAGCGCGATTTTGCCAGCACATAGCCCAACACCGTTGCCGTGGCCACACCTAAAGCCAACCCGGCCAATACTTCGGATAAGGTAACCAGTGTATGGTTCAGCAGGCTGCCGTCGGCCAGCGCTCGCCAGAAGCGCGCCCACACCAGCCCCGGCGTAGGCAGAATGTAGGGTTGGAATTCGCCCATCTCGGCGATCAGGTACCAGAGGAATATCCCCAATGCCAGGGAAAACGGCAGCAATGCCAGGCCGGTATCTTTCAACCAGTGCCAGGCCGTGCGAGTATGATTCCTTGCTTTCGTTACTTGCATGTGTTTCTCACATGGGGCACAAAAACGCCCCGATCTCTAAATCGGGGCAGGTGTATCGATCCAGGTCTCGCCCACTCAGGTGTGCCTGCGCTGTAACAAAAAACCCGAAAACCTAATGGCTTTCGGGGCAACTTACGTGCAGACAGCCTCCCAGATGGGCTGAACATTGCGGACCTTCTTTTATCCGGACTATACCGTCGGCCCCGGAGTTTCACCGGATCCTGCACCATTAAGGCACTCGTGGGCTTTCACCACCGATCGGGAATTGCTAAGAGGTTATGTTAACAACCTCCGCTCACCCTGCCCCGAAGGTAAATCTTCAATTGTCAAGTACAAAACAAATTATAACCGCTTTTGGGAAGGTGTCAAATATTGCGCAAAATTTCACAGAGAGAGCGGGGACAATATCATTGCTGAGGCAATCAGATGCCGAGTTTCAATTTGTAAATAAGCTATAATATGACCAGCATCTCCTTAGTTACTCACAACATCCTTTATGACAAAACGAAACATTTGGAACTGGCAGATCATAGAGCGAGTATTACCTTGGGGCATATTGACTCTCCTCGCTGTATATACATACGCCTTCTTCTTCGTAAATCCGAACTTTGGTTTTGACTTTAGTGGAACAGATATTACCGAAATCTTCGTTCCTGCACCGCCCAATTCTCTTCAGGTGGGTGACAAACTGGTTCAAGTAGGCTCAATTGAAATGAGCGCGTTTGCCAACAACCTCCGGCAGACATTGCCCAATGATATTGAACCCGGGCAGAGCATTTCCATCATCATAGAGCGGAACGGCCAGGAATTTACAGTGGATTGGGTCTATCCCGGGTTCAACCAAGCGCAAACTTTCCAACGCCTCAATAGCCTCTGGTGGCTGCCTTACATATTTTGGATGGCAGGTACTGCCACTTTACTCTTCATCCGCCCCAAAGACAAACGTTGGAGATTGCTGATTGCTTTCAATTACCTTACCGCCCTATGGCTGGTCACTGGCAGTGGCCCTTCCCATTGGCATGTCTGGCAAAGCGCTATTATCTTACGTTCAGCCGTCTGGCTATGCTTACCAGTCTACATACGCTTTCATTGGTTCTTTCCAACCCCACTCAGACGCCTGCCAAACTTCGTTTGGGTAAGCCTTTATCTGGTAGGTTCTACGATGGCCTTACTCGAATGGTTCCAAGTCCTCCCCAGGGCTGCCTTCTATGTGGGCTTCTTGCTGGCGATCGTAAGCAGTATCATCATCCTGGTTGCCCATATCGTCTTTCAAAGGGAAAACCGGCGAGAAATTTGGCTCCTGGTCTTTGCCATCTTCATCCTCATCATCCCACCACTCTGGGTCAGTCTCCTTTATCTGTTTGGACAACAGCCACCCTTGTTTACTCAAGGTGGTTCTTTATTAGCTTTTCCTGCTCTCCCCGGCGGCTATTTCTATATCGCATTTCGCCACCAATTTGCAGAGATCAGGTATCGCGAAAAGCGCCTCATCAATGCTTACCTGCTCACAATCGGATTAGGTGTCATCTTCATTACCATTTTAGCCTTGCTCAATACCAATACCGAATTAATGCGGTCGACGCTGTTTTCGGGGTTGACGATCATAATAATAGCTGCCGTGATGGTGACGACCAGCTTTTTCCCTTTCTTAAGTCTTCCTGCCCTGGCCGGCAGGAAATATGGCTTTGGCGCTGGGAATAGCGGCATAGAGATTCGGGCAAATCGCCTGCTTTCCTTATGCTTGTTCTTGGTCATTGTAGGCACTCCCCTGGTACTGGGCATCGTTCTTATAGAAGGCCTGATCGATTTCCCCGGCGAAACAACGGTAATCAGTATCATCACCATGCTTTTGGTAGGTACAGCGTTCACCATTGGATATACCCCCTTTCAACGCTTCGTAAATCAACGAATACTCGGTATCCGGCTTCCGCCTACCCTGCTATTGGAAACCTATTCCGAGCGGATCACTACCAGTCTAGATAAGCCCAGTCTGGTCCATCTCATCACCCGTGAAGTTCTGCCCAGCCTGTTTGTTCGCCAATCGACGTTGATTCGGATCAGTGAAAGGGATCAGGTCGAACCACTCTTTAAACTTGGTCTGGAAGACACACAACACCCAGATTTCACGCATATCCCAGAGCTGCTGTCAAACAGTGGAGAATATATCCCTTCAAGTCTCGATGAATCCCCACAAGCTTGTTCCTGGATTCGACTGGTACTACCCCTAAAAGCCGGTGGAAAACTCTTGGGACTGTGGCTCCTGGGTATCCGCGATCCTGATGATTATTACGCGCCAACAGAAATTACCATAATGCAATCCATTGCCAACCAGACGGCCATCGCATTGGTCAACCTGGATCAGGCCGAGCGCTTACGCACCCTGTATCGCGCCAATGTAGAAAGACAGGAACAAGAACGCTCGAGCCTGGTGCGTGATCTACATGATGACATTCTCAATCGCCTGGCCGTGTTGTCCATGAAGATGGATGAAAATATATCTCCCGAATTTGAAAAGGATTTTCAAGCGGTCACTGCCCGCTTGCGGGAAATGATCAGCGGTTTACGCCCCGCCATGTTGGGATATGGCCTCCCCCTGGCGCTGGAAGAATTAGGCGATGAGTTCCTCAACCGAACGAAAAACGCAGTGGATATCCAGATCGATGTCCTCCCTTCAGAAGCCCATTACGATCCCAGGAGTGAGGAGCATCTTTACCGTATTGCCCAGCAAGCCTGTGAAAATGCTCTCCGCCACGCCCAAGCCAGTTCGATTCGTTTATACTGCCGCTGTGATCCTGACGAGGTCATCTTGATCGTTGAAGATGATGGCATTGGGATGGCAAACGCCAGGGATTTGGATTTCAATCAACTGATGGCCAACAAGCATTTTGGGATTGCCAGTATGTTTGAACGCGCTGAAATCATTGGCGCTGAAATCGAGATCACATCTACCCCACACCAAGGCACAAAAATCACCGTTATCTGGCAGCCCGAAAATCGTGAGCGAGAGACGTAATTTACAAACCGGTTACTTATTAGCTAACACACACTAAAAATAAAGACGTCTGGTCTTTTTGTCTGTTGCCAGTCTAGCTGCTTTGCCCTATACTGGATTCGTCAATAGCCACCATTCACATGGCGGGAATAATGAAAAAACTACTGCTAATATTTCTGCTCATCCTCTTGCTGGCAGCTTGCGCACCTGCCCAACCGTCTACTACACCATTTATTGCAACGCCAACACTCACTGCAACTGAAACAATCTCCCCGAAACAGGCTTACCTACCAACATATCAGGCTAAAGCCACCCAGTGGGCAGCGGAGGCAGCCACACAAACAAAAGCTTATCGCCCCTCGCCTACAGAAACGCCACCAGCAACCGCCACCCTGCCAACTAATTTTAGCAGCCTCCTGCCCCCAGGAATTTATATTACTTACACAGAGACGGGAGAATCTCTATCCGCGCTTTCGTTGGATGGCGAAACATATGAGTTAAGTCAAGACTGGTCGTGGTACCCATCCCAAAATGGTAAGCTACTCTTTTATGAAGATGAAGACCTGGATGAAATGGATATTTTGAATTTAGAAACTGGGGATTATCTCCAAGATCTTTATTTTTCCCAGTCCCCAATCTACGGGAGCATATCGCCGGATTTAGAATATTGGGCCGACTCCAATGATCAAGGCCTGATAATTGTCTCTTTAGAAGATGGGAACGAAACGAATATTACACCTTGGATTCAAGCTCTACAGTCTTGTCATCAACCGACCTGGTCACCCGATGGAAAATGGATTGCATTTACCTACCAGATTGATAAATTAGGCTACCAGCCAGAAGAAGGTTTGTATATTTTAGATACAAGCTGTATCGAAAAACCAGAAACTTGCCAGGATAAATTACTGGGACCTTTCTTTTCTAAAGGCCTCCAACATATACCAAATGCAATGGTCTGGTCGCCGGACAGCCGTTACATTGTCGCTTGGGTGAATCAAGAAGTTTGGATTCATGATTTTAAAACAGGAGAAAATATAAACACCCATCTGGAAGCCACACTCCCTCCAGTATGGCTTCCAGATAATCTTGGCATTGTGCATCAGACTTACGATGGTATTTGCCTCTTCACCATCGAAGGTGATTTGCAATATTGCATGAACGACCTGCGTACTGCTTTCTTATACGGTTGGATAAGAATTCCCGAACCAACACCCACACCCTAAATATAAAATCAAATTCAAATTTTATGAGTAATATCATTTTCCTGACACAAGCCATCATCAACAGTCCATATCGTGAGCCGAGATGAAAAGACTATTTTTACCAATCCTGCTAATCACTTTTCTAACTGCCTGCGCGCCTGCCCAGCCGTCCATCACACCATTTATTACAACGGCAACACTCACTGCAACCGAAACAATCTCTCCCGAACCAAGTCATACGCCAACCATCGCGGCTACCAAGACTGAAACTCCCATATCGCCATCCTCTACCCCAACTCCAGCACCTACAATTTCGATTCCGGATTCTATTTATGACATCCTCCCACCGGGGCAATATTTGCTCTATAGCGATTGGAGCAAAGATGTTGAAATTGAGTCTACTTATGCAATATCACCTATAACAAAAGAGGTATATTTAGTAGCTTCCATGCGATATGCAACATCCTCAACGAATGGCCGCTTCCTTATCTTCAGCGACGATAAAACCGGCTCTTTTCTTTTTGATTGTTGGAATAACCAGTTAAAATGCATTGAAAA
>JBNKDB010000199.1:0-3803 GCA_050288045.1 Anaerolineales bacterium
CGCCCCCACGGCCGGCCCCATCGCCTATCCCCGGCTGCGCCTGCCGGTCGAGATCGACGCCTTCTGCCAAAAGCTGGTCGAGCAGCAAGGCGTGATGCTGCTGCCCGCCAGCGTATATAACCACGCTGTTAATCACTTCCGGCTGGGCTTCGGGCGCGCCAACTTGAATCAGGGCCTATCCAAACTGGAATCCTTCTTAGAAACCCGCGCCTGGGAAGTGAACTGATATATAATCTAGACAACCTTTGATTTCATAGGAAATACATTTCGGCATGAATTTCTACACGACGCACGGCAGTCACCAATTATCCGCCAGCAGCCTACCCGAGCTGGATGTTGATCCCATTATCCTGCTGTTGGAGGTCATCATCATCATGGTCGGCATTGGCACGATCATCCTCTCATTGCTGGAAACCGTGGTGGCCTTCAAACCCGGCAAGCCCGGCAAAGCCGACTGCCTGGTGTACCGTAGCATCCTGGGTCTGCCCATCGTCGAGAAAGAGATCAATCACATCCACAACGCCCGGTTGGGCATCCAGGAGGACACCGCAGGCCAGCCGCGCGCCTATCGCATCGAATTCGAGACGGCTTCGACTGACACCCCGCTGACCATCACTTACAGCAAGCGTCGCCACCAGGAAATGGGGCGCTTGGTCGAGCGCATCAACATCTTCATTCACGATCCCAATGCAACCAAAGTGGTCTTCAAAATGGGTCTCAACTTGTGGGGCGTGATCGCCGGCATCACCATCATTCTGGTGGGTATCGGGGCAATCCTAATCACAAAGCCAGTGGTGGGGTTATAGGGCAAGCGGCGTAAAACGAGATACGAGAATCGTAAAGTTTGAACAGTAACCAGGCCGATACTCCTACGATTTATACTTCTAATTTGTCGTCTCAATGTCTGATTGCCTCAGCGCCTTGTTACCTGAGTGCCGTATCTTGCATTCGCGGCTCGCAGAGCCGCCTGTATCTTGCAATCTGCAATATGTAATCTGCTCCCACGGCTGTTATAATAAGCGGATATATGGACATAAAAACACCGCCGACTCTCATTACCAAACCAATGCAGTTGGAATCGCTGGCGAAAACCCTGGCACAGCAGCCAGTGATTGCCGTAGACACCGAATCGAACAGCCTTTATGCCTACCGCGAACGCGTCTGTCTGATCCAATTTTCCACGCCCGATACTGATTACCTGGTAGACCCCCTGGCATTACAAGACCTCTCCATCTTGGGGCCAATCTTTGCCAACCCGCAGATCGAAAAGATCTTCCATGCCGCTGAATACGATCTTTTGTGCCTCAAACGCGACTTTGGTTTCACTTTTTGCAACCTGTTCGACACCATGCTGGCGGCGCGCATCTTGAACCGCCCTAAGATCGGTCTGGGGGATTTGATCGAAGCAGAGTTTGGCGTCCATCTGAAAAAGAAATTCCAGCGCGCAGATTGGGGCAAACGTCCCCTACCGCCGGAAATGATCAGTTATGCCCGCCTGGATACGCATTACCTGATCCCGCTGCGCGACCGCCTGCACAAGGGCTTACAGCAAACCCAATTCTGGCCAATCGCCGCGGAAGATTTCAAGCGCCTGTGTGAAGTGAACGGCAATCTGCCCGGCCCGCCGGAAACCGACATCTGGCGCATGAGCGGTGCCAGCGAGCTCTCTCCGCAACAAATGGCCATCCTGCAGGAACTGGTCGATTATCGTGCCGAGAAAGCGGAAAAGCTGAACCGGCCACTCTTCAAGGTCATCAGCGACAAGACCCTGGTAGAACTGGCGGGGCGCGAACCCGGTTCGCTGAAAGACCTGCCCGACGCCCACGGTATGACCAAGCGCCAGATCAACCACCACGGCCGCGCTATTTTGCAAGCCGTGGAGCGCGGCTTAGCGGCAGAACCACCCCGCCGCCCCTCCCGCCCCAGACCAGACGACAGCTTCTTGCATCGCCTGGACAATCTGCGCAATTGGCGCAAACGCACGGCGCGCAAACTGGGCGTCGAATCCGACGTGGTCATGCCGCGCGTCTTGCTGGATAAAATGGCCGCCAAAAATCCACAGACCCGGGATGAATTGAAGGCTATCTTGGATAGCGTGCCCTGGCGGCTGGAACACTTTGGGGATGAGCTATTGAAAATATTGGAACGCGAAAATCGGCGTTGAATGCGAAAACCGGCGTTAAGCCTCCGCCCTCCCATCCGGTATTTGAGTAGAGAGGATATTAGCGATGAATTTACGTTTTTACGGGGCCGCCCAAACCGTTACCGGTTCACAGCATTATCTTGAGGTCAATGGGCACCGCATTTTATTGGATTGCGGACTGTACCAGGGTAAACGCAAAGAAGCTTTTCAAATCAACCGCGCCTTCAAATTCGACCCCACAAAATTAGACGCCGTCGTGCTTTCGCACGCTCACATCGACCACTCCGGCAACCTGCCCAACCTGGTCAAAAGCGGCTTTGCTGGGCCAATCCATGCCCAACGCGCCAGTGCCCACCTCTCTGAAATCATGCTGCAAGACTCGGCCCGCATCCAGGAATCGGATGTACGCTTCGTGAACGAACGCCGCGCCAAGCAGGGCAAGAACCTGTTCGAGCCGCTCTACACCACCGAAGACGCCGCCCAGGCCGCCCAGCAATTCGTCAAGCAAGATTACGACCAGCCCTTTGAAGTCGTTCCCGGCGTGACCGCCACGCTGGTCGAGGCCGGACACATCCTCGGTTCTGCCGCGGTGGTGTTGGACATCGAAGAAAAGGGGCGTAAGTTCCGCCTGTGGTTTTCCGGCGACATCGGCCGCCACCGCTTGCCGATCCTGCGCGATCCGGTCATGCCATCAGATGCCGATTACCTCTTGATGGAATGCACCTATGGTGACCGCCCGCACGAATCCCCCGAAAAAGCCTATGAAGAATTGCGGAACGTCGTCAAGCGCACGCTGGAACGCGGCGGCAAGGTCATCATCCCGGCCTTCGCGGTCGGGCGTACGCAGGAACTGGTCTACGACATCCACAGGATGATCGAAGCCGGAGATATTCCCCGCGTGCCGGTCTTCGTCGACAGCCCATTGGCCGTCAATGTGACCGATGTTTTCAAGGCTCATCCCGAATGTTTCGATAAAGAAGCCTGGGAACTGATGCAATCGAGCAAGAGCCGCGCTGCGCTCGGCTTCGATACGCTGACCTACATCCGCTCGGTCGAAGAATCCAAGGCGCTCAACCAACGCAAGGATTCGATGATCATCATTTCGGCCTCAGGCATGGTCGAGCACGGTCGCATCCTGCACCACCTGGCCCATAACTTCCACGACCCCAACAGCGTGGTGTTGATCGTGTCCTGGCAGGCCCCCTACACCTTGGGCCGCCGCCTGGTCGAAGGCCAGGAATACATCAAGATCTTTGGCGAAACCTACAAACGCCAGATCCAGGTGGAAAGAGTGCGCGGGTTTTCGGCCCACGCCGGGCAAAACATGCTCTGCGACTACGCCCTGGCCGTCAAAGACCAGGTCAAGCGCGTTTTCCTGGTACATGGCGAAGAACGCGGCGCCAACGGTCTGATCGAGGCTTTGGGTGAGAAGGGCATGCATGACGTCTCCTTCCCGGAAAAAGGTTCGCTGGCGGAGTTGTAAGGGCATGATGAATTAAGGGGATAGTTTAGATTGCAAATTACAGATTAGAAATTGAAGACGCGGGGTTTTTAGGGCGTGGAGATGGCCTGATTTTGGATATAATTAAGGGGACGAACGGCCGTGTCTTTCAACCACCAGGAGGGCCACTGGAAATGAAAATCCGTAATCTCGTTCTCG
>JBNKDB010000200.1:0-4990 GCA_050288045.1 Anaerolineales bacterium
CATGCTCTCGCAGGCGATCTTTTCCAGGAACCAGGTAATCGTGTAGCTGCCTCCCAGCAAGACCGTCTCCAAAAGGTAAGTTTCCGGCAATGCGGCATAGGTCGTGCGGTAGGCCTTATCGGTCGTATACGTATCGGATAGCGTCCCGGTCACGACGGCTGTGCCCAAGTTGAGATAGGCATCGCCTACATGGGTCAGGTTTGCCCCCAATGCAGCCGCCTGCCCGTCTCCTACCCCGGCCACCACCGGCAATCCGGCCGGCAGTCCGGTCGCTTCCGCTGCGGCCAGGGTAACTTCACCCAGCACTTCGCCTGCCGGCAGCGCAGTAGGCACCTGAAATTCGGTAATGCCCAGATATTCGAGGATCTCTTCCGACCAGCGGTTGTGCTGCATGTCAAACAAGCCGGTCGGGTCGGCGCAGCCCCAGCCAGTGGCATACTTGTTGGTCAAACGGAAATTCAAATAAGCAGCCACATCCAAAAAGTGATGCGCATCATGGAAAGCATCCGGTTCATGCTCCCGGATCCAGGCGATCTTGCTCAATGTCAGGTTGCCGGAAAGCGGTTTGCCGGTCTGGGTGTGCACACGCTCCGCGCCGTACTCCCGCTCGATCTGCGGCAGCAGCGGACGGGCGCGCTCGTCCATCCACACGATGCCTTTACGCACAGGAACGCCACGCCGGTCAACGGGCACAAAGGTCTCGCGCTGCGGCGTGATACATAACGCTGCCAAACGCTTAGAATCCACCCCCGCTAAGGCATTCCCCAGGACGCGCACGCAGGCCGACCACCATTCCTCGGCCGACTGCTCGTGCCAGGTGGGGCGCGGCTGCTGCATACCCACCGGGAAGCGTGCTTGGGAAACCAGGTTTCCGGCCGTATCCCAGACGATAGCTTTGCAAGCCGTCGTGCTGCTGTCGATTCCGATCACCAAATCTTTTTCCATCCTGAACTCGTTCATTTCACACCCTCATCGATATTCTGCCGGAACAAAAGCAGGCAATGGTAAATCATGCAAGTTGTATACCCAGGCATATTCCAGGCCGTTGATCGTCACCGTATATTCCGGCGCGAACTGGGTCAGATAGTCGGTCAATTCCTGCGAGGCTTTGCGCTGCACCTGGTTGACGTAAAGCACAGCGTAATCGGCCTCGGCATATTCCCGGCTGGCATCGTCACTCCAAAGCACATCCAAAGTGTAGATCTGGTATTCGTCGCCCAGATAGAAAGAGAGCGGCCCGGTGCCGTACCAGGACATTACCCTCAGGCTATCTCCATCCGGTTTGGCGCGCAGGTAACGGCCAACCTCATCCAGTCCTTCTCCCCACCCCACCATCATCATCTGCGGCGCTTTCTGCAATCCACCCAGCAGCGGATTGTAATAACTGATGTAGTATGGGTACACAGAAAGTGCACTGCCCAATTGGAAAGCCACCAGCAAAACCAATCCGATAACCGCACCATATCGTTTGACCGCCTGGATATTCAAACTGCCCAGGCGGGCGATCACGCCCACCAATCCGATGCCAGCCAGCAAATCGAGCGGGGCATATACCGGGTGCAGGTAGCGGTCGAAGACACGCGCCGGGATCGTGATATAAATCGTGTACAACGCTGCGAACAATGCCAACCCTAACATCGCTCCGCGTACCGCTTTGCGCGCCGTCAACCCGAACGGCCAGCGCGCTCCGATAAATGCCGCCAACAGCCCCAACAAGATCACCGGCGTGGTGCGCCACAGGAACGTGATCGGGTAAAAAGTCACACTCGGCCGCACATGTGTGTAAATCTCACCGGCAAAGAACACGTTCAGGCTAGTGCCGCCCGAACGGGAGTAGAACAAGATTTTTTCCAGCATACGTTGTAAGGTTTGGATAGGAGCCACCCACATCGCAGGCCACAGCAACACAAACACCGCCATCCCCATTACAGAAAGCCATATCAACGGCAAAACAATCTGCTTCCAGAACCCAACCAGCCAATCTCCCTTAACATCATTTTCCCTACGTTCGGCCAGCCAGGCGATCAACAGCATCAGCCCGAAGAACGGCAGCAAGAACAACGAGATGGCACGCGTTACCCAGGCCAGCCCGGCTCCGGCTCCCGCCAGAATCAGGTAAAGCGGTTTGCGCCCCCCATACAGGTAGCCCAGAAAGGCCACCACCGCGAAGAACATACCGCTTCCCAGAAAACCATCCACATGGATGATCTGTGTATGCGTGATGTGGAACGGGTCGAAGGCAATCAATAAGAATCCCACCAGGGCAGGCCATACGCCCACCAGCTTGCGGGCGATCCAGAAAGCACCCATTAGCAGCAAGGTATTGCCGATCACCATGAAAATGCGCGCCGTACGCAGCAAATCGAGCGGGTCGACGCCCTGGGAACGGTAGTAGTCGGCCGTCTTCTTGAAGCCGACCAGATAGCCCTGCCCCAGGCCGCGGTATTCGGGGAACTCCACCAGGAAAGATGCCGTCGCCGCCCAATACAACGGTATGGCCGGATGCTCGCGCTGGTAGGTTTGGTCGAACTCGCGCTGGCCCAAAGCATAATAAAAATTGCCCCCGTACACGATCCAGGTAATCTCATCAACGGTCACATACTGGTCGATGTTGGCGACGCGCGGCACGAATACGGATACACCCACCAGGATCAACAAACCGATGTGCAGCCAGATATTTTGTTTTTGCGGCGTTAGCATGGATTCCAAAGGTAAATTCACAACCTCAACATAGAAATATCGTACTCCCCCATATGTTATCACAAAGGCTATTTCGGATTCAGAATAGCTTTATTTCAGATCGCGTGTAATCTCATCCCCACTGGCTGCATCGATGACGATGTATTCATATTCCTGAGTATTGAAAATCTGGCGGTATTTCGCTTTCCAGACGAGTTGATTGTTCTCGTCATATTCCAGAACAATTACCTGCGGCCAGCGTTCATATGCAATCCCTAATTCCTGCTTACGCCGAGCCTGTAATATGGGTAACGCCTCAGAAGTATCCATCGGTCTGCCAGCCAACACGTCTAGTTCACAAACCGCCGGGGCATTAAAAAAAGCTTGATACCCTTTTCCTTCTCGCATGTCATAAAAGGACTGGACAGACCAGCCTTGCCCCGAATGATCTGGCGAGCAATAATAAAATTCTGGGATGTATGCTACCTTTAACCCCATGCCAAGATTTTGCGCCCAAACACGCACTGTATATAGCTTAGCACTGGGAATCTCGTACCGCGAAACGGCATAAGTGTCTTCATGGATAGAATACGGTATTGCACTGATTGCCAGGTTAGGAGAACCCATTTCATGGATACCAATTGCGGTGACCAGCGTTATAAAAGAGAGAAATAGGAAAATCAGCAGGTAATAAGTTGCCCATTTCCGGTGAACGGGGGCATAACGCGGCACCGGGCTAACGATCTCGAACGTCTTTTTGTATTTTTTCACAGACAACCTGACTTTCTCAAAATCCCGATTCACAATCAATATAGCAAAAAACGGGCAGTTTTACAACTGCCCGCCGGTGGTTCTAATAGATTTTTGATGATCTCAAACCAATGCTTCCATGATCGTGCGCACGCTCAAAAAGCTGATCAGCAGACCGACGATGGTCATCATCGCCGGAGCAGGCACGCGCCGGGTCAGATATGCACCCAGCGGGGCAGCAATCACACCGCCGATGATCAACCCCAGGATCACGTTCACATTCACCAACCCGATCAGGGCAATGAAGGTAACCGCCTCGGCAAAAGTGACGAAAAATTCAGTCAGGTTGACCGAGCCAATGGTCTTGCGCGGGTTCTTGCCGTTGGCGATCAATGTGGTGGTCACAATCGGTCCCCAACCTCCACCGCCGATGGCATCGAAGAAACCACCTGCCAGGGCCAACAGTCCCATGTGCTTGACCTCTTTTTCCTCCGCGTGAGTCTGCTTGCGCAGCACCTTCCATAAGATACGCACGCCCATAATCAGTAAATACGCTGAAACGAACGGTTTAATGATATTGCCGTCAATGCTGGAAAGAATGTACGCCCCTACAATGCCGCCCAACACACCCGGAATCGCCAGCTTCTTGACCACTTCCTTATCGATATTACCCAGCTTGAAATGCGAAAAGCCAGACACCCCGGTGGTGAACACCTCGGCAATGTGCACACTGGCACTGGCTGCCGCCGGGGGCACCCCCATGCTGAGCAGGAAAGTGCTGGCGCTGACGCCGTAGGCCATGCCCAGCGCCCCATCGATCATCTGGGCGGCAAACCCGACCAGGATAAAGAGGATCAAGTTGTTCTCCATAGCTCATTCTCCTATATCTTCTACTGATTTTATATACTTTTTTGCCATAAAAAATGCCCGGTGATTTCCCACCGGGTTTACACCCAAACTATATATTTTCTAATTACTGGCTACTCTCACCTTTTCAAGCACATCAGCCAGCGTAGTGGTATCGAGAATATTGGCAATCGCATTACGCACGTCCAGCATCACCAGCCGCAGACCGCAGGTTTCCTCATCCGGGCAGCCGCATGGCTCGTAAGCCGTCTGGCTCACGCAGCGGATCGGGGCCAGCGGGCCATCCAGCACGCGCTCGATCTGTCCCAACGTGATATCTTCCGGTGGTTTTGCCAGGTAATAACCGCCCCCCACGCCCATCTTGCTTTGCAGCAAGCCAGCATTGCGTAAACTGAGCAGGATCTGCTCCAGGAACTTGAGCGGGATATTCTCGATCTTGGCGATTTCCTTCATGGGGACGATCTTGGGTTCATCCTCTTTCTCAGAGGCCAGGTGGATCATCGCCCGCATACCATATTCGCCGCGCTTGGACAGTTTCATGAATAACTAATCTCTACTATTTCGATAGAAGTTTAGGGAAAGAATATCATGGGGCAGCGAATATGTCAAGTGATTGTGAAATATTTAACTTATTCGCATTTACCACGAAGGCACAAAGACACGAAGTTTTTCTTTGTGCCTTCGTGTCTTTGTG
>JBNKDB010000201.1:0-3694 GCA_050288045.1 Anaerolineales bacterium
GGGATGTTCTTGTGCAGAGTGATGGCGTTATGTACGATGCAGACTGGAATATCCTGCAAAATGGTTTCCAGGGACTCAGTTAAGCGGCCACGCAGTGCCTCAAAATCGGGCGTGAGGTTACCCTGTGCCAATTCGTCGCCAATCTTGAGTACATCAGGGTGGCGGGAATCGATCTCTGGAAGATGGTGGAACTGCACGGCGGGGTGAAATGTTTCCCCGCGTCCGGCAATTACATGTACTTCATAACCGGATTCGGCCAACAGACGGGCATGGTGGAAGATGGTACTTTCTACGCCGCCGACAATGGGCGGAGCAGCAAAGTGAAGGATAGCAATTTTATTAATCATAGGACTTAGTATACCGTATCCGGTTTTTGGGTCACGATTGGTGGCGAAAATTATGAGTTTAGGGCGATCTGCCCCAATCGTTGCCGATAAATGCTCTGTTTTTTGCGCTTTCCGCCTTATAATAAAGAAGATTGGTTCAATTTCCTCGAAATTCGTGCAACCCGGAGCCGGTTTGCTCGTATATACAGGTAGAAAGAGATACACTGAGGAGCGATAGCTTTGCAAACCCAAGAGGCAGAATGGCTCGCCAAAGCCCAGAAAGGGGACGATGAGGCGTTTTCACGCCTTGTTGAAGCCTACCAGGGACCGGTCTATAACGTTTGTTACCGGATGCTGGGCAATGCTGGTGACGCAGAAGACGCGGCACAGGAAGCATTCCTGCGGGCCTATAAGGCAATTAAGCGTTATGACCCCAATCGTAAGTTTTCCACCTGGTTACTTACGATTGCGTCTAACTATTGCATCGACCAGCATCGGCGCAAGCGATTGCCCAGCTTCTCGATTGAAGAAACGCCTACCCAGGACGTGCCTGATACCGCTGAGGTTGGCATGGACTTTAAAATGATCGCGAATGAAAGGCAAGCAGAAGTACAAATGTTATTAGAAAACCTAAACCCGAAAGATCGGGCGGCAATCGTGATGCTTTATTGGTACGATTACTCCTATGAAGAGATTGCCGAATCCTTATCTTTGACTGTGAGTGCTGTAAAGAGCCGCCTCCACCGCGCCCGCCGGGAATTGGCCGGTGCGTGGTTGGATCGCGAGCCTGTGGCAATTCCTGCAGAAAGGACCCAACATGGATCATCGACAATTTGAGCATGATATGCAACGTGAGGATCCGCTGTCTCCTGAAATGGAGCAAGCCTGGCAGTTTGTCCGCTCTGAGTTCTATACCGCGGGAGTGGTGCAACCACCATCCGGTTTCGTCAACCGCTTCCAAGCGCGGCTGGCGGAGCAACGCGCCCGTGAGAACCGCAGGCAGGCTTTGCTGCTGTTGGGCATCAGTTGGTTGATTGCATCTGTGCTGGTGGTTGTCTTCGCCTTCCAGGCCTGGGCTTCCTTGCCCAGCCCGACAGAATGGCTGGTTCACCTGGTGAATTCAGTTGCTTCGATGTTCACCTTTGTGAAGGTGATCGTGGCTATCACTACAGCACTGGCCAATACTTTGCCCGCAGTCATTCCTGGATACGTGGTGACCGGTGTTGGTTCGTCAGTAGGCGCACTCTTCGTGCTGTGGGCTGTAAGATTTCGGCGGACCGTACTGCAACAGGAGTTCAATCATGAAAATGCATAAACGATTTTCCATTACCATCCTGGTCGTGATGTTGCTGGCATTGGCCTTCCCGGTCAGTGCGCTGGCGCAGCCTCTGGAAGCACCGCTGCGAGATCAGGTCATCTTTGGGCAGAATTATACGCTGAAGAGCGGTGATACCCTGAACGGGAGCTTGTTGGCTTTTGGCGGTGAGATCACAATCGAAGAAGGTGCCCTGGTAGACGGTGATGTGATCGGTTTTGGTACCGAGATGAACATCGATGGTGAAGTCGACGGCAGTGTGATCGTGATCGGTTCGTCGATTTCGCTGGAAGCGGATGCGATCGTCCAGGGTGATTTGATCGCTCCCGGCACGGCGCTCTACCGTTCTTCGGATGCGATCGTCAATGGTGACGTGATCACCGAAACCGGGCCATTCAACATTGCCATCCCGGATGTGCGCGTCTTCCGTTTCCAGCCCAGCATTCCATCTCCAGCGCTTTATAAGTTTGGGGAACAGGTCATGTTCAGCTTTATCTGGGCGTTCATTTTCACTGCTCTGGCGACTGTGGCGATTGCTTTATCAACCGAGCGCGTCGAGAAAGTATCCAGGACCGTGGTCGCCCAACCGATTTCAACCGGTGGGTTGGGTATGGCTGTCTTGATCGTCTTCCCCTTCCTGATGCTGCTACTGACGATCTTCTCGTTTTTCCTGCTGACCCCGCTGACCATCCTGGCATTGGTGGCGTTGACCTTTGCAGTTGCCTTTGGCTGGATCGCAGTCGGTTTTGAACTTGGCAAGCGTATTGCGAAGGCATTCGGTCAGGATTGGATGCCGGCTTTACAAGTTGCGGTGGGTGCTTTCACGCTTACGCTGGTGCTCGGGCTTTTCCGGGCCATACCTTGCGTGGGCTGGATAAGCTGGCCGATTGGCATGATCGTTGCTTCGATTGGCCTGGGGGCAGTGTTGATGACCCGCCTGGGAACCCGAGAATATATGGTCTCTCCGGTGGCGGTTGCTGCACCCCCGAGTGTAGAAATCACGGAAGATACCCCCGAAGAATAACAAAATATCGTGTTGATTTTGATCCCCTGGTTGCTGCCAGGGGATTTTTTGTTCAGAAAAGGGTACTATTCTGGGTTTAGGGAGAACATGTTATACTCAATTACATCAATATTTTGATGAATTTTCTCCGGGTTATGCTTTGCAAATTTGTTAGAAAATTGCTTGCCTGGGAGAGTAACTATTACTAGCGCGTAGGGTTTATTTAAGCGACCCTACCGGTGAAGGTCATTATGGTGCGAAAGCACGAAGAAAAAGAAATCCTAGCCCAAGCCGCGTCAGGGGATGGTGAGGCCTTCGGAAAATTGTATGATGAGTACGTTGGCCGGATTTACAACTATATATATTATCGCACGGGCAATCAGCATGACGCCGAAGATCTGACCGCCAGAGTCTTCTTCCGGGCGATGCGGCATATCACCAACTATCAAGACCGGGGTTTGCCGTTCTCCGCCTGGCTGTACCGGATTGCACATAATCTGGTTGCCAACTGGCACCGGGATAACAGTCGGCGGCAGGAAGTCGCTCTGGAGGATGATTATCGCCTCAATTCGGGCGGAGATTTGCCGGAATTGTCCTTGCTGCGGACGGAAGAGCAAGCAGCTTTACTGCAGGTGATCCGCACGATGCCCGAAGATCGCCAGCAATTATTAGTCCTGAAATTCGTCGAGCATTTATCGAATGCCGAAATTGGACTGATCATGGATCGAACCGAAGGTGCCATCAAGAGTTTATATCACCGGACGTTGACATCACTGCGAGCGGAGATGCGGAAAGAATTTCCGGGCCAGTTTGAGAACAACCATAATGGTGATCGTTAGTTTTGGAAGAGAAATAGGTGTTTGAGATGAAACTGCAACTGCCATGGAACAAAGAAGAAAATCGGACGACTGATGCCCTGGAAGTGCTCCTGGAATCGACCTTGAAGCCGATTGCCCCCAATGTGGAATTCATTAACGATCTGCGCTATCGTTTGCTGGGGCAGACTGAAGAAAAGAAAGTGTTGGGGATGCCGGAAAGTACATTCCACCT
>JBNKDB010000202.1:0-3111 GCA_050288045.1 Anaerolineales bacterium
GAGGTCTTCGAACCCCGGGGTATGGCTCATCAGGTTTTTCATGGTGATCGGTTCGGGGTAGGTGGCGGGGATTTCAAAATCCAGGTAGGCGTTCACATCGGCGTCCAGGTCCAGTTTGCCCTGTTCTGCCAACTGCATGACGGCCGTCCAGGTGACGACCTTGCTGAGCGAGCCGATGCGGAACATGGTGGTTTCGGGGTCAACGGCGATCCCGTTTTCCAGGTCGGCGTAGCCGTAACCTTTTGAAAAAATGATCTCGCCATCTTTAACGATCACGACCGCGGTGCCGGGAATGGACAGTTCCTCCATTTGCGCAGTAACCAGCGCATCAATAAAGTCCGTCATTTCCTGATCGTTTGCGGGGCTTTGCGGCTGCGCCTGGGCGTTTGCCGGGGAAAAAATATTCCCCAGTAGCACTATGGTGATAAACAAAATTGCAAATACTTTTTTCATTACGATCTCTCCTTTGTGGTTTTTTTGATGCTTGTAGGATAGCAGCCACATGGATGGTAAGTCACCATCCTTTTGGACGGTATTTGCAAATTTGATTGATAGGGTTAGGGGGGATTAAAAAAGCGCGTGAATGTGT
This sequence comes from Anaerolineales bacterium, assembly GCA_050288045.1. Taxonomy (GTDB): domain Bacteria; phylum Chloroflexota; class Anaerolineae; order Anaerolineales; family UBA11579; genus JAFGRA01. The sequence continues at coordinate 590 of JBNKDB010000202.1, forward strand.
GTTCACGCGCAGGTGCTAGCTATAGTGATTAAATGTGGTTAGCAATTATGTTTAATGGACAATATAGGTATGCGAAAAAAACTGGAGCGGGCTTCTGATAATCTCACAACTGAACAAGCAAAAATGTGGCAGCCAGAACACCAAAGCCAGGATGCAGATGATGATCGAAGCACCATAAAATATCAGGCGGTTGTCCAAATGCTCTTGAGAATTAGCTACGGCAGTTCTTTCATCGCCAGCTTTCTTGCGAAGCGAGAACTCGTACCAGGGCAGATTCACCGAAACTGCCAGCATAGCGAAATTAATGCAAGTGACCGTGAACCAACGCCCATAATCGTAGGCTGTGAAGTAAATGGGTAGGGAGCATAGCAGCGGGACGATGAAATACTTGCCAAAGAATAGCCGCGTATACCGGCGCGCTGATTTTGGGGAGAAAGATTGGGAGGACTGAGAACGGAGCAGGGAATAAACCGCTTGGCGAACGAGATACCAAAGCGATATTCCCAACGTTGGCAGAATCAGAAGCCAGGCTTGCCAGTTCAAGGCAATAATCATCTGCGTAATGGCAATGGCTTTCCCTAACGACCATTCCATTGGAATGAAAGAGGCGGGCAGGGTCGATCCGCTGAGCCTTTCAGGGGGCAAAACGCAGGAGCTTTCCGGGAGTGCACCCGCGGCCAGCCATTTTTCGCAGATACCGAGCAGCATCTCGTAACTTGGTGTGCCGGCCAGATATACGATGCCGAACGTAAGTGCGGCCGGTAGATACAGCAGTCCGGTCTTCCAGATTATCTGTTTGAAGTTGTGCGGAATTCGCATTCCTAAGATCGTTAGTGTGAGCATCCCATGCAGTGGAACGAACGTCAGGAAATTCCCCTCGTGGACGAGGATGATTGCTGGAAGGAGGAGCACGGTAACCAATGTCAGCCAGCGCACATAGCGTCGTACATTCTCATCCGTAGGCGTAGTATCGTTCCCGAGTGGAAATGATTTTTCGATGATGAGTAGATGCAGCAGCACTGTGATGTACCCGAGGATTTCCTTCCGGGCGATGGTGTTGTGGTCGTGGATGTAAAAGATGAACAGGGATGGTAGGAATAGCAGGCCGAATAATATCAATGGGTGATAGCTTTTCCAGGAGCGCGCAAGCAGCCGGACATAACCGAATGCTGCTGCCAGGATCAGAGTCCAGGAAAATATGGCGATAAATTGGGGCGGCGTGATCGCGTCTGGGACCAATCGCCAAATTTCACCCGACAGCCCGCGTCGGATGAATCCCTGGGAATAATCGATCAACCAGTCAGTATAAGCCCAATAATTCAAGCCGGTTCCGAATGCATCCTTGGGGAACCAATAGCGTACATCCCTTATCCAAATGGCAGAGAAAGCAAGTAAAAATAATGCATTGAGCACCAGACGAGGCTGGGTAAGAAAAGATTTTACGCGCCTACCGAGTGTCATCTCTATTCCTCCATTTATTCTGCCTTCGTAACTACAGTTGCTTGGTGATTATTTTAGCTAATTGAGGTACCTGACGGTAAAGTGTTTGTTCAGATGACAATCTGAATCTAAAGTCAAATACAATGCAATTTATTTTGGCACGATCGAATTTTGCTGAAACAGATTGACGATCCCAATCATTTTCCCAATAAAGTTTTGATCTGGGGAATACTAATAATTTTGCTCCGCTAAGTACACTAATTCAATTACCATTGTACCTGAAAATAACGGCATATACTTTGGTAAGAAGATCGCAACTCTCCAAATCTGATACTATAGCGATACTTGACGGTTCAATTGCTTCCGGCGAAGATTTTGAACACTGGTAACGCTTCAGTTGAAATCTGGTCATTGAGAAGTGCTTTTTTATCGGTTGGATGCCTGAGATTGTGTTCAGCCTCCACATTTTAAGGGTATTGCACAATCATCGAAACGGAGGAACCATGGCAAAAGCAAAGATTCACCCTGGAAACTGCGGCTATATCACCCACGTCGAAGCTGAAACGGTGGAAAAGTACACGGTCAAACTCACCATCGAAAGCGAATGTCCGCATATCCAAAAGATGGCGGCAGAACTGGTTGAAGTCGATGCCCTGAACGAAATTTCCTACAAGCGTGGTGACCGCCAGATCTTGGCCAAAGGTGCTGAATTCTGCACTCACGCCGCCTGTGTGGTGCCTGCCGGGGTGGTCAAAGCAGTGGAAGTCGCCGCCGGGCTGGCGCTGCCGCAGCAAGTGATCATCGACCTGGAAAAGTAAATGCAACGAGAATGAAGAAACGCCGCAATCGCGGCGTTTCCTTTTTAAACGATATCGTGAAATTGAAAGAGTTCAATCCGCGGCGTCGAAATAGATCGGGTTCGAGACCAGGGCAGGTAGTAAAGGCAATCCGGGAACGAAGGCGCGTAAGATTTCGACACGCGCGAACCCTGGCGCGTCGAGGGCATAACTGCCCTCGAATTTCCCGCTCGCTTTAGCTTCCAGGATTGGGGTGCTTCCCTGGTTGGTGACCACCCGAAGTAC
>JBNKDB010000203.1:0-2783 GCA_050288045.1 Anaerolineales bacterium
CCATCGTCGCCGTACAAACGCCCGCGATGTAAATCGCGTCCCCCTCACTTTGCCAGAAATCGACCAGGACCAAATTCTGCGAACAATCCGCATAGGTATTGATGGCAACCGGAGCAGACAGCGGCATCCCGTTGGAATCGACCACTCGGATTTCCAGGGTTTCATAGGATGCAATCGGTTCTCCCGCCAGGATGAATTCATACCCGCCCAGGCCGTAAGCCGGTGCTTTGCCACTGATCGCCCGCATCTGGATCGGGTTACCATCCAGGCTCCCGGTAAGTTGGACCTGATAATCTTTGATCGGTGTACAGCTATCGTCAACCACCCGCCCGCCGATGCCCAGGAACTGGCAGCCACGATCCGGGTGGTAATCGATCGAGGATACTGCCGCGGGATAACCACCGACAATGGAAAAAACTGCTTTGAAGGGAACCGGAGTCACCGGCGTAGGGGGCAGGGTAACCGCGTCGTTACCATCCGTACAGAACAAAGTAGGCAGCAGGAACACGAACAGCAGAAATAGGAGCTGCGCACGCGCGCGTACACCTACCCTGCTGCTTTTCATTCGTCTTCCTCCTTAGCGTTCCAAATAAGCAATCGATGCAACGAACTTCCACGTATTTTAGAATGGGAATGATTTCCGCTACCACTGCCCATCAATTATACAAGATTGTCAATATTCGAAGATGAGAGATTATTCCTAGTGGGAGTCCTTCTCCGGCTAACTCGATTTCAAAAGGAATCACGATCACTTGTCCATTGCCGCATCTCTGGGGATTGCTTATAATGTACACACTGCCAAATTGATCGGCAGAGCATATTTGCAGCTCTAGGAGATTCAATGGATAAAACCTATACTGGTAACGAGATTCGCCAGATGTACATCGATTTTTTCGAGGAGCACGGCCACACCTTTGTGCCGTCTTCCTCTTTAGTGCCCGGTGGTGATTCCACCCTGCTGTTCACCAATGCTGGGATGGTGCAGTTCAAGGATGTTTTCCTGAGCACCGACGACCGCCCCTACACGCGCGCCGTCAATTCCCAGAAGTGCATGCGCGTGGCCGGCAAACACAACGATCTGGAAGACGTCGGCCGTGACGATACCCACCACACTTTCTTCGAGATGCTTGGCAACTGGTCGTTTGGCGATTACTACAAAAAAGAGGCCATCGCCTGGGGTTGGCAGTTGCTCACCGAGGTCTGGGGCTTACCCAAAGAGCGCCTGTATGCCTCGGTATTCAAAGATGAAAAAGGCGAAATCCCTACCGACGAAGAAGCTGCCCAATACTGGCTCGAACAACCCGGCTTCGATCCTACCCACCTGGTCTACCTGGGGCGCAAGGATAATTTCTGGGAGATGGCCGATACCGGCCCCTGCGGTCCGAACAGCGAAATCCATTACGATCTCGGCCCGGAATACGGCGAGTTCGAATATATGGACGATGGACAGATCGACCTGGACGCCAGCCGCTTCGTGGAAGTATGGAACCTGGTATTCATCCAGTTCAACCGCATTGATGAAAACACCCTGGAACCGCTGCCCAAGACCCACGTCGATACCGGCATGGGCTTTGACCGCATCGTCTCCATCCTGCAAGGTAAAAGCTCCAACTACCGCACCGACCTGTTCTGGCCGGTCATCCAGACCATCCAGTCTCTGGCCGGGCAGAGCGACGAAGAACGCGAGGCCAATTTCACGCCCTACCGCGTGATCGCCGATCATGCCCGTGCGGCCGCTTTCCTGATCGCCGATGGCGTTGTGCCCGGCAACCTGGGCCGTAATTATATTACCCGCATGATCATTCGCCGGGCGGCGCGTTTCGGCACCAAGCTCGGCCTCAACGAACCCTTCCTGGCAAAAGTAGCCGCAACCGTGATCGAGATTTACGGTGACGCCTATCCCGAACTGGCCCAGCACCGCGCTACCATCCTCGACAACCTCACCCGTGAGGAAGAACGCTTCCAACGCACTGTCGAGAGCGGTATCGGCCACCTGGAAGACCTACTCAAGGAAATGGCAGCGCAAGGCGAAAAGGTTCTGGACGGGGCCGCAGCCTTCGACCTCTACCAGACCTACGGTTTGCCGCTGGAGATCACGCGCGACATTTTGCAGGAACGCGACCTGGGCGTCGATGACGCAGGCTTCCGTGAAGCGATGGAAGAACACCGCATTGCTTCCGGGGCCGGGCACGCTATGGGCGAGATGGGTGTCAATGTCGAGTTCTACCGCCAGGTGAGTCAGAGCTTACAGGCTGACGAGAAACTGCCCGCTTCCGGCGTAGCCTACGATCCCTACCACAACCTGGAAGTCGAAGGCGACGTACTGGCGTTAATGAGTAATGGCAAAAGCGTTTCCTCCATCCAGGCCGGTGATCTGGTCGAAGTCATCTTGCCGGAAACCTGCTTCTATGTGGCCTCCGGTGGGCAGGTTGCCGACCACGGCACGATCGTCTCGGTGGCCGAGCCGCGCTGGGAAATCCGCGTGGACGACACCTTCCAACCCGCCGCGGGCCTGATCGTGCACGTTGGCGAAGTCGTCAAGGGCGAACCAAAAGCCGGTGACTCTGCCCTGGCTGCCGTCGACCGCCAGCGCCGCCAGGACATTATGCGCAACCACACTGCCACCCACCTACTGCACTCCGCCCTGCACCGCATCCTGGGCGAGCATGCCCGCCAGGCCGGTTCGCTGGTTGCCCCCGACCGGCTGCGTTTCGACTTCACCCATCCCGAAGCACTCACCGCCGAAGAACTGGCCGCCATCGAGGAAGAAGTCAACCATCACA
>JBNKDB010000204.1:0-3897 GCA_050288045.1 Anaerolineales bacterium
CTACATCCACCATCCGATCTATGCTGCTTTTCTGCTGATCCTGGGTTCTTTGTTGTTGATCTCGGCGAACTGGTTTATTGGGGTACTATGGATCGGGATGACGGCTTTGGATGTCGCTGCCCGCATGAACGCCGAGGAGGAAATGCTGCTGCGGCAGTTTGGAGAACGGTATCAAGCATACCTGCGGACGACCGGGCGGCTTTTCCCACGCTTGTTAAAGCCGGGAGATAATGAATAAGAGGAGTTTTTAGATGTCATTCAACCTGCGCGATAATCTGTCACTAACCTGGAAGTGGCTCCAGGATCTGGGTTCGGAATGGCTGCCAATCCGCAACCAGGAAGAAGAAACCCGGGCATCCTGGGCAAAGCTGATCCCGGCGTATGCCGATCTCCCGGCTATATTCCAGGATTTCTTTGAGCCTTTTGCTACAGGTGAACGCCCATTCCCATACGTGGTGTTGACGCCTGCTTATGAGGGATACATGCATCGGGAAACGGAAAAATTGGTTTTTGTGTTAGGGGAAGAAGCCTATATTCTGGACGCAACTGGGGAAGGTTATCGAACAATTTGCTATCCGTTTGCAGACATCGCTTATGTGGAAACGCGTTCCGTGTTGCTGGATTCCAGCATCAAGATCACTGGTGTGACCCGGCAGGGGGACCGGCAGGCGACCACCTTTCGGTTCAATACGGTAACTGGTCTTTTATTTATCCCAATCATCAATAGCATTCGCCTGGCCGCCACCGATGCACCATTGACGGTTCAAAGTTCGCAGTTGGAAAAGTTCGATGCTTGGAGCAAGATCAATTTCAAATTCATGAATTATGCCCGGCGCAGCTTGCTGGAAGGGGAAATCGTCCTTCAGGCGGTCTTGCAGCCCGAGATCCGCATCAAGCTGATCCAGGTGTTTGGCAGGGCCTATCATCGCGTGCTCTCGCCCCCGCACGCCACCATCTTGACCGCCCAGGAATTGATCGTTATTCGCGAGGAACAGCGTCGGGGAAGTGATAGATATGGTGGTTTATGGGACTACATCCCCATTGATAAGGCGCTCAGCCTATCGCTGAATCGCCAGAAGAATGACCTGTTGCAATTGACCATCGACCTGCCCGGCGAAGAGAGTTTGGCATACTTCTTCGAAGCCGCGCTGGAACCTGAACTCGACCAGCTTTTGGATAATTTCCGGGAAGTGAAGGGTAGATAGCACGAGGTTGTTGTGGCTTTTGGCTGTAGGGTTTCCTCTGAGCAAGAGTTGTTTTGGAAAAATGTCCGAATGTTGTATAATGTAAAAAAGCTCCAATAGCTCCGCCGCTCCGGTGATGTGTGGTGGTTGTTCGGTGTCAGGGCGGCGATAGACATGCGAATTTTGAGTCGGGTTTACAGCGCCAGCGAGGTGATTGGGAATGGAAGGCCGAATATTCCACATCATCAGGGCATTATCACCAACCGGCTTTTTGCTTCAAAGCAGTTATAACACTCACAAAGTGCAATATGCTGCCAGGGCCGGACGGATTGCCCGCCTGTTTGCTTTTCCAATTTTGCTATCAATTTATTTTGTGTTTTCTCCCCCGTCTTTTAGGCGGGGTTTGTGCTTATCTGGGCTACCGATGCTTCCGTATTACCTCGTTAGCGGGGGATCGGGAGCGGTTTTGCAATCTTACATGTGTTTTCGTAGAACCGGTTGCCTCGGCCCACGCTTTGGAACGTGGGTCGAGGGTAGAGAATAGGAGCAAGTATGTTATCCAAAATGCGCAATCCGTTGGCCTTTAACCACTTACAGGTCTCCGATCTGCTCACGGCCTGGCCGCCAGCACTCGACGAAGAAGAGAAAGAGACCAAGGCGACCTGGGCGAAACGGGTCCAGGCCTATGCTGACGTCCCGGAGGTATATCGCGATTTCTTTGAGCCGCTCGAGGCGCAAGGTATTCCCTTCCCGTATACCGTCCTCACGCCTACCTACGCGGGTTTTCCATATGAAACCACACAGAAACTGGTCTGTATGCGCGCAGCAGATATCTGTATCTTGGAAGCCAGCGGCGCTGGTTATGCGTTAGCTTGCTATCCGTTTGCAGAGATCAGCTACGTTGAGGTTTGTACTGTGTTGCTGGACTCCGTCTTTAAGGTCGTTGGCGTAACGCGGCAGGGAGAACGGGTGGAGTCCTCCTTCCGATACAACACGGTTAGCGGCGATCTATTCGAGCCGATCTTGACGCGGATCCGCCTGGAAACTGCCAACATTGGGGATACTGTCCGTAGATCACAGGTAAATAAATTCGATAACTGGGCCAAATTGAATTTCAAATTTATGCACTACGCCCGGCGCAGCGTATTGGCCGGGGAGCGGGTGCTGAGTGCGATCTTGCAGCCCGAGATCCGCGTCTGTGCGTCGTGGGTGATGGATAAGACGCACCAAAGTGTGGTTTGTATGCCGCATGCTACGATCTTGACCGACCGGGAACTGATCGTGATCCGGGAGGAACAGCGCGGTGTTACCGATAAGTACGGCGGTCTGTGGAACTATATTCCGCTGGACAAGATCAATGCGCTTAGCCTGGGGCAATGGGAGGACGACCTGTTGATGTTGACCATCGACCTGCCTGGCGAAGAAAGCCTGGCGTATCTTTTCCAACCCGTGCTGGACCCCCACCTCCGTAAGCTCCTGGACAAGTTCCTGAAGGTGAAAGGCGGATAAACCGGCAGTAGGGCACAACCGAATAAACGCCATCCGGCGAGCGTTCTAAGATCGGATGCGAACGGTACGCGCAGGCGAGGAGGATCGGATGGCGCAAATAACGCAAAGCAACCGGGCTACAAAATGGATTGCTGCCACGTTTGGTGTGCTGGTCGGGGTGGCGGGCATCGATCATGGTATCTTCGAGATTCTGCAAGGCAATGTGGCCCCTGAGAGCATTATGATCGCTGCAATTGGCCCGGCGCAGCGTTTTTGGGAATATGGCACCGAAACTGCCCTAACCCTCATCCCCAATTTCTTGATCTCAGGCGTCCTTTCCGTGATTTTGGGACTGGCCGTTGCTATTTGGACGGGCTGGTTCCTGCACAAGAAATATGCTGCCTGGATATTGCTACTGCTTGCGGTTGCCCTCTTCCTGGTCGGGGGTGGTTTTGCGCCGATTTTTATGGCGTTGTTAGCCAGCCTGATTACCGGGCGCATCCATAAGCCCTTGAAATTATGGCGTACCTTGCTGCCTGGGGCGGTCGGCCGTTTCCTCGCCAGGCTGTGGCCGGGTGTTTTGGCCACTTTTGTGGTCGTCTTCGTGATCTCGGTGGAGATCGCCATCTTCGGCTGGCCGCTGACCATATTCTTTCCCCCTGCGACGGCATTTGGGCTTTTAAATATCATCTCCTATGTTATGCTTGGTCTGATGTTGTTCGCCCCAATTACGGGCTTTGCACACGATATCCAGATTGTAGAAGGTCAAGGGTAGAGAAAGGTCAGTGCGCTTGAAAAGTGCCACTCGGACCGCCGCAACTGTACTGGGGATTTATGCCGGGTTGCTGGTCATCGAACACGGAATCTTTGAAATCCTGCAGGGCAGCGTGCGCCCGGACGCGCTGCTGATCAACGCCATGGGGCCGCCTTGCCAGCCGGAAACGGCCTGGCATGCCTGCTTCCCGGCGCTGACGCTGGTTCCCAATTTCCGGGTGAGCGGTATCCTGACGGTGGTGATCGGTTTATCCATCGTTATCTGGGCGGCCGTGTTCATCACCCGGCGGCGCGGCGGCCTGGTCTTGCTGCTGCTTTCCCTCCTGGCGCTGGGGGTGGGCGGCGGTTTTGTGCCTGCCTTTATTGCCATCATTGCCAGCATGGCGGCCACGCGCATCCATGCCCCACCGGACCGGAAGCGGAGGTGGCTGCTGGCGGCATTATGGCCGTG
>JBNKDB010000205.1:0-3281 GCA_050288045.1 Anaerolineales bacterium
CTTGCTCTTCATATCTTTCTCCTTATGGATTGATAATATACGATCTACCAATTTGGTTAATTACCGCTGTCGATCAGGTCGATGGCGGGAATTTCTTCAACAATGACGGACTGGTTAGCATCTAACTCACCTTCGCTGACCTTGTCGGCCGTCAGGAAAATGTCGGGGTTGCCGTGGCAGGCCTCACAAGATTCGTTCTGCGGGGTCTCGAGTTGGATGTTGTGTGGGGTGGCATACACCCAGGTGGGCAGCGCATCGTAGTTCTGCAACGCCTCACCCGTATAGAAGGAATAGCTGTTCGGATCGATCGGTACGTGGCGCAGCGGGACGTAGGTGTATGGCCGGGATGCACTCAGCAACGGGTTCTTGCCGATATAGAAGGTCAGGTAGGTGCCATCGGTCTTGTAGAACGGGTTACCGGTTTCTTCACTGACTTCCAGGTGACAGTTGTCGCAGCTCGAGTAGCTGGCCGAGTGGCAGGTCTGGCAGGACAGGTCATCGACGTGCTGGGTGTGCATTTCGACGCCATCACTGCCATCGACCACATTGGGGTGACAATCGGCGCAGGCCGTGCCAACCGCTTCATAGCGGTGAGTTTGTGCCATGTCGGCAGCATCTGAGGCGTGCATTTCTGCGCCGGTGTGGCAGTCCACACAGGTCATGCGAGCCTGGCGGAAATGTACGTCCGGGCGCACTTCTTCGTTCTTGCCGAGGTATTCGTTGCCAACGCGGCTGCCGTGGCAGGCCGTGCAGTTGCGGGTCATCGACGGGGTGGCGTTGAACATGTGGCCTTCGATCAAGCCGCCGCCAACCGATGCGGGCTGGCTGACGTGGCAGTCGCCGCAGGTGGTGTGGCAGCTTGCACAGTGGTTGCCGAACATTTCTTGTAACTCGAAGTGATCTTCGGGGACGCTGCGAGCATCGATTGTTGTCCAGTAACCGCCCTGCGTGCTGTGCAGGCTGTTGGCGAACGTAGCGGCCTGGTCTTTATGGCATGTCTGGCAGACGTTCTCGGCGGTGCTTTCGCTAGGCCGCGCGATCAGGCCTTCATGGGCGGTTTCCTTATCTTCCGCCTGCACGCCGTTGTGACAGAAGGTGCACTGCATTTGCCCATGCACGGTGGGGACGAACTCTTCGGTGCTGATCAATACTTTTTCCCAAGGCTCCAACGGAGCCACTTCACCCCCTCAGCCTTCACCTTCGTTCTCTGAAATGACCTCTTCTTCAGGTGCGGCCGTATTGATCAATTGGTCTTTGTCGGAGTGGCACTCGATGCAGTAATCGACACTATCAGGCTTTTGGGCAACAGAAGCCAGGATTTCATCAATACTGGTTGCTTCACCGGTGGGGGCGTCCGCCTCGGTGGTTGCCTCTGGCGCGGCAGCCTGACCACATCCAAACAATAAGAAGGTCAGACCAACCAGGCCGAACAAAATGGAAATTATTCTTTTCGCATTTTTCAAGGGGATTACTCTCTTTGCATGCATGATTTAACAGTCCAGTAGTTTGTGAATGCATTCACTTTTAGTATAACCAATTTAGTAGTAAAATCAATATCTATAACAGGTTTTACTTATAACTTTTGCTTTTGTATGTCAATAAGCAAAACTTATGCAAATATATAAATAAACTATTGTGTTGCTGATAGTTCACTGTACAATAGAAAGAACAATAGTGAAGTGGAGTAACTATGTTAGATGCCCATCAATTGAATGTTTTTATTGTGGCGGCCGAAACGCTGAATTTCACCAAGACCGCCAAGCACCTGCACATGACCCAGCCGAGTGTGAGCCAACATATCCAATCCCTGGAAAGTGGTTTTGGAGCCAAGCTCTTCGAGCGCAACGGACGGCATCTTGAATTGACCGATGCCGGTTTTGCCCTGGTGCCAATGGCGCGCGATTTTGTGCAGATGTCGGTCCATATCGAAGAGACCATGGAGTCGTTGAAGGGCAAGATCTATGGGCATTTGATGGTGGGGTGCTCGACCACGCCGGGGAAATATATCCTTCCCCAATTATTGACCCGATTCCATAACCGTCACCCGCACGTCAAGGTGACCTGCCAGGTAACCAGCCAACGGGCTTCGATTGACATGCTTTGTGAAGGACGCGTGAACTTCGCCCTGACCAGCACCAGCCGCCACCTGTGCAGCGATGCCGAGTTTCGCCACTTCATCTGCGATCCGGTGGCGTTGATCGCACCCAAAGATCATCCCTGGACACAAAAGGAATTCATCGAACCCGAAGATTTGTATGAAGCCAACTTCATTATGCGGGAAGAAGGTTCGGGAACTTACACTGCCGTACATGAGGCCCTCATGCAAGCGGATATCGATATCCGCCGTTTGCAGATCTTGCTCACGCTGGGTAACTCGGAAGCAATTGCTTTATCCGTGCAGGAAGGGTTAGGGGTGGGTTTTGTGTCCAGCATGGTCGTCGACCGGCTGACGCAAGATAATGTCGCCAAGATCAAGGTGAAAGGCCTGGAGATTTGCCGTGATATCTTCATTGGTCGCCAAACGCGCTTGCCGGCTTCCGCGGCTCAGATCGCTTTCTGGGAATTCGTGCAGGGGCTGGATCATCCGATCTCTTCTAACGGGACGGAATTGCTGCTAGAGGAAGCTTAAGTTCTTGTATCCATAAATGGGGGATTCAAATAAAACTTTAACGTGGCTTTTGTTGACAAATCGTATCGAATTGGTTATAGTCAAGTTTGACTAATCAATTGTAAGTACACTTTGTCAGTAGGCATATGGAAAGAAAATTATTGTTATTGGGAATCCTTCGCAACCAGGAAATGTACGGTTATCAACTCAATGAGTATATTGATAACAGCCTGGCTGCATGTGTGGATTTGAAACGCCCCACTGCCTATTATCTACTGAACAAAATGGAAGCCGATGGCTGGGTGGTGTATCAGGAAGATCAGGATGGCAAGCGCCCGACACGTCGGGTTTACTCGATCACCTCACAGGGAGAAGTTGCTTTCCAACGATTGCTGCGTGAGAATTTACGCACTTATGCGGGAGTCAATTTCGATGATGACATTGGCCTGGCTTTCCTAGATACGCTAGCTGGGAAAGAAGCGCTGGCACTTTTGCAACTCCGTCGTGAGGGGATCGTTGAAAAAATGACCCAGATCAAAGATATTCCCATTCATCCAGGCAGTTATCAATGGATGATTGAACACCAGGCTCGCCATTTGGAAAATGAACTGGCCTGGATAGATACCGTAATCGAAAAAATCACGAAATCCGAAGTTAAGGAGAAAAAATGAAT
>JBNKDB010000206.1:0-6170 GCA_050288045.1 Anaerolineales bacterium
TGCTGTGCAAGGTCTTCTAGGCCGGGCTGGCAGGAGGTAGAACCATGTCTCGTATTGGAAGATTACCGGTTGAAATCCCATCCGGTGTCGACGTAAAAATCAAGGGTACGCACGTATCCGTAAAAGGCCCGAAGGGTGAGCTTTCGCACACTTTCCCGCCGGTGGTCAGCTTCAAACAGGAAGGCAACGAGCTTATCGTTGAACGCCAATCTGAAGAAAAGTTCGATCGCTCCATGCATGGCACGGCCCGCGCCGTAGTCAGTAACATGGTGGTGGGTGTGAGTGAAGGCTTCGAGAAAGGCCTCGAAGTTCAGGGTGTGGGTTACCGCGCTGAGATGGAGGGCGAAACGTTGGTGCTCCACGTGGGTTATTCCCACGAAGTGCCGATCGAACCGCCCGCAGGTATCAGCTTCGAAGTCGAGAACCGCGGCCGTGAAATCAAGGTAAAAGGCGCCGATAAGCAGGCCGTCGGACAGATCGCAGCTGTGATCCGCAAGACGCGTCCCCCCGAACCCTATAAGGGCAAGGGTATCCGCTACATTGGCGAACATGTCCGTCGCAAGGCTGGTAAAGCCGGTAAGGCGATGTAGAAGGTAGATAACGATGGCAAGAATAAAACGAAACGAAGCACGAAAACGCAGACACCTACGCGTCCGCAAGCGCATCCACGGCACTCCCGAGCGCCCGCGCTTGAACGTTTTCCGCAGCCTGACCGAGATCTACGCCCAGGTTATCGATGATGAGGCCGGGACCACATTAGCTTCGGCCTCGACGATCGATAAAGAACTGCGCGGCAAGATGGATGGCCTGAACAAATCTGAGCAGGCTGCCCTGGTTGGCAAGGCTGTGGCCGAACGTGCCGCAAAGCAAGGGATCAAGACCGTAATTTTTGACCGTGGCGGCTACCGCTATATCGGCCGAATCAAGGCGCTTGCAGACGGTGCGCGTGAGGGCGGCCTGGAGTTTTAGGCATTAGGAGAATTCTATGAGCAATTATCAAGGATCAGGCTCGGATTTCGAACAGGAATTTGTCGAGCGCACTGTAGAGATCAATCGTGTTGCCAAAGTCGTTAAAGGTGGTCGCACCTTCTCGTTCCGGGTGACCGTAGTCGTTGGCGACGGCTCTGGGCGTGTGGGTGTTGGCATTGGCAAGGCACGTTCCGTGCCCGATGCGATCCGCAAAGCTTCCGACCAGGCCAAGAAGCATATGCACCGCGTGAATCTCTTCAATACCACCATTCCCCATCCGGTGATTGGCCGGTCTGGTGGGGCGCGTGTGCTGCTCAAACCGGCTTCACCCGGTACTGGGTTGATCGCTGGTGGTGGTGTGCGTGCTGTTTTGCAGGCGGTCGGTGTGCAGGATATCCTCACCAAATCGCTGGGCAGCGCCAATATCTTGAACGTGGTGAAGGCAACAATGGATGCCCTCAACCAGCTCAAATCGGTGCAAGATATGGCAGCCATTCGCGGCAAATCTATTGACGCGGTCTTGCCCTTCTGGGAGCAAAAGAAAAATGGCTAAGAAGAAGGAACAGCTCACAATCACGTTGGTAAAAAGCCCGATCGGCTATACCAAACGTCAGAAAGATACTGTCCGCGCGCTGGGGCTGCGCCGCATGAATCAATCGGTATCCCATGAGGATACCCCGGTGATTCGTGGCATGCTCAATAAAGTCAGTCACCTGGTACGCGTTGAAGAGAAGTAGGTTAGAAGATGAAGTTACATGATCTGAAACCCAACGAAGGAAAGAAAAAGGGCCGCAAGCGCGTTGGCCGTGGCATCGCTGCCGGGCAGGGTAAGACCGCCGGGCGTGGTGTAAAAGGCCAGAAATCGCGCGCCGGTGGCGGCACCCCCCTCTATCATGAGGGTGGTAACCTGCCAATGTTCCGCAAGCTGCCGTTCAAGCGTGGCTTTACCCCACCGAACCGGGTGACCTACAACCAGGTTAACCTTGACCAGTTGGCCGATTTCCCGGCGGACAGCGAAATTACGCCTGAAACGCTGGACCAAGCTCGCTTGTTGCGCAGCCTGGACAATCCTGTGGTGATTTTGGGCCGTGGGGACCTGAAGGTTGCACTCAAAGTGCGTGTCCATCGCGTGAGCGCCGGTGCTCGCAGCAAGATCGAAGCTGCGGGTGGCAGCGTAGAAATTATAGAAGCGTAAGCAATAGATTTGTCTGAGGAGACCAAGAGATGAAAAGATCTCGATCGGCCTGGCGTTACTTATGGACGGCCCAGGACATCCGGCGAAAACTACTGATCACCCTGGGAATCCTGGTGCTTTACCGCCTTGCGGCGCATGTACCTGTGCCGGGCGTAAATCGCGAGGCCATCCAGCAACTGTTGAACAGTGGTGGTGCTGGAGCTAACCTGATCAATTTCATCGACATGATTTCGGGCGGTACGGTGAGCAATTTCTCCGTGCTGGCGATGGGCGTGTATCCATATATTACCGCCCAGATTATCTTGCAGTTGCTGGTGCCGATCATTCCGGCTCTGCAGCGCAAGATGGAAGAAGACCCGCGTGAAGGCCGTAAATGGCAAGAGCGTTGGACGTACATTCTGTCGATCCCGATGGCGGCATTGAACGCTTTCGGCCAGATCCAGATCTACTCCAACTATGCCGGTCTTTCGATCATCCCCGGCTTTGGTTTTGGAGCCGGTGCGGATGTCTTGAAATCGATCACGATCTTACTGTCGATGACGGCTGGGACGATGTTCGCCATTTGGCTGGGTGAGTTGATCTCCGAATATGGTATCCGCAACCAGGGCCTTTCGCTGATCATTTTCTCAGGAATTATCGCCCGCATCCCGCAGAACTTTGGCCAGATTATCCTCAATGAAGAAGGGCGCTGGGTGCTGTTGACGTTCATGGTTGTGCTGACGATCCTGACCATTTTTGCAATCGTCTTCGTGCAGCAGGGCCGCCGTAACATCCCGGTGATTTATCCGGGGCGGCGTGTTGGCCGGCGCATGTCGATGCCGGTGGAAAGTACGCTGCCTTTGATGGTCAATATGGCCGGCATGATCCCGCTGATCTTCGCCCAGGCGATCCTCCAGTTCCCGAACTTGGTGGCTTCTTTCTTCATCCGTTCGGCAAATGAGGCTGTGGCGAGCTTCGCGGTGAGTGCGCAGCAATTCTTCGACCCAAGCGGTCCGTGGTATTGGTTGTTCTACTTCCTGATGGTGGTATTGTTCGCCTTCTTCTATACGGACGTGCTTTTTGCCCAACAGAACTATGGCGAGAATCTGAAGCGGGTAGGGGCGCGCATCAAGGGCGTCAGCCCTGGTGCTCCAACCCAACGTTACCTGACGCGGGTACTGCGCCGCATCACTTTCCCGGGCGCGCTTTTCCTGGGTATCGTGGCCGTGCTGCCTTACCTTTCGCAGGTGATCATTCAGACCATGAATCTTGGTGGTGTGAACTCCAGTGCTTTGCTGGTCAGTTCGGCCGGTTTGCTGATCGTGGTCGGTACCGTGCGCGATACGTTCTTCAACATCGAAGCTGAACTCAAGATCCACGGCTACGAAGACTCGCTCCTCGTACGCTAGATAGGAACACAAGGTCGTGCCTGATTACATTGTTATGCTAGGAGCGCCGGGTGCCGGTAAAGGTACCCAGGCTGCCCGGATCGCCGAGAAAGTGGCATTACCGCATATTTCCTCCGGTGATATTTTCCGGGAGAACCTTAAAAATGAAACCGTACTCGGCAAGAAAGCGGCCGATTACATGAACCGCGGCGAATTGGTGCCGGACGATCTGACCATTGAGATGATCGCCGACCGTTTGACCCGCCCAGACTGCGCCAATGGCGCCATTCTGGATGGCTTCCCCCGTACCCCGGCGCAGGCCGAGGCGCTGGACGAGATGCTCCAGAAACTGGGTGGTGAAGTCGTCGTGGTGCCCTACATCAAGGTGCCCGAAGAAGAGTTGATCTCTCGCCTTTCCGGCCGGATCGTCTGCAAAGAATGTGGCGCAACCTTCCATAAGAAGTTCAAGCCCTTCGAAAGCTGCCCGTACGATAAGTGCGAGGGTGAATACCTGTACCAACGGGAAGACGATAAGGTCGAAACGGTGACCAATCGCATCAAAGTGTACCTTGAAAACACAGCGCCATTGATTGCATACTACCAGGATAAAGGTGTTTTGCGAGAGGTGGACGGCGACCAACCCATCGACGATGTGCTGGCCAGCCTAATTGCGGTTTTGCCGCAGTAGGAGTCAATCATGGCCTGGGAACGTGACGTTGTCTTAAAGAGTGATCATGAGTTGGAGATCATGCAGGCGGCCGGGCGGATCAATGCCATGGCGTTAGAAGCCGTGCATGAGGCCATTCGCCCTGGGGTAACTACCCAGGCGTTGGATGCCATCGCCGAACAAGTGATCCGCGATAACGGCGCTCAACCGGCTTTTTTGAATTATCCCGGTCCGTACCCTTACCCGGGAACGATCAACGCCAGTGTCAATGAAGAAATGGTGCATGGTATTCCCAGCAAGCGTGAAGTGCAGGAAGGCGACATCATTTCGATTGATTGTGGGACGATCTACCAGGGCTTTGTTGCCGACTCCGCATTCACCACCGGAGTAGGTGAGGTTTCGGCCGAGAAACAAAAATTGATGGATGTAACCAAACGGGCATTGGAACTCGGCATCGAAAAAATGTGTCCTGGTAACCGTATCGGCGATGTAGCCTCGACGGTGCAGCGTTACGTTGAAGGACAGGGTTACTTCGTGCCCCGCGAATACACCGGACACGGTGTGGGCCGCAAACTGCACGAAGGACCGCAACTGCCGAATTATGGTATGCCTGGCCGGGGTATGGTGCTCCGCAAGGGCATGACCATCGCCATCGAACCGATGGTGCTGGTGGGCACCTTCCGCACGAAAGTGCTGCCCGATAAATGGACGGTTACTGCGGCAGATGATTCAATGACCGCCCATTTCGAACATTCCGTCGCCATTACGGACAATGGTCCACTCATCCTGACCGTAAATAAGAAGGATTGAGACTGGACGAGTAAGCGCAAAAAAGGTATAATCGAGGTTTGGCTGTCGCTGAAGGCATGCCAAAGCAACATAGGAGTAACGACATGAAAGTTTCAGCTTCTGTAAAGAAACGCTGCGCTAAGTGCAAGATTGTAAAACGCAAAGGCAGACTGTACGTGATTTGCGAAAATCCAAAACACAAGCAGAGACAAGGATAGAGGTAAGCGATTATGGCACGTATTGAAGGCGTTGACCTGCCACGTGATAAACGGCTGGAAATTGGTTTGACCTATATTTACGGCGTTGGTCTCCCCACCTCCCAGAAAATTCTGGCTGAGACCGGCCTGAGCGGCGATACCCGCGTCAAAGATTTGACTGACGCCGAGATCGCTTCGCTGCGTGAATATATCACTAAGAACCTGACCGTCGAAGGTGACCTGCGCCGTGAGGTGCAGATGAACATCAAGCGTTTGATGGAGATTGGTGCATACCGTGGCCTTCGCCACCGTCGTAACCTGCCGGTGCGTGGCCAGCGGACGAAGACAAATTCTCGTACCCGAAAAGGGCCGAAGAAAACCGTGGCCGGCCGTGGCCGTCGTCGTGGTGTAGCTAAGAAGTAACGGTTTCGATAACCGTTTATATCGGATATAAAGGAAAGAGGAATTATGGCTCGAGGAAAACGTTCTTCCCGCCGTGGCGCGCGTAAGACAAAACGCACACTGTCTTCTGGACAGATTCATATTTTCGCCACATTCAATAACACCATCGTGACGATCACGGACAACCAGGGCAACACTGTGACCTGGGCAAGCGCCGGTTCGGTTGGTTTCAAAGGTTCCCGCAAGAGCACGCCTTTCGCTTCTGGTTTGGCGACCAACGAAGCCCTGAAGGCTGCTATGGATATGGGCCTGCAAGAAGCTGACTTGATCGTGAAAGGACCTGGCCCGGGACGCGAGTCCGCCATCCGTGCCGTCCAATCTGCTGGGATCAAGATCAAATCGATTGCTGACATTACCCCGGTGCCGCACAACGGCTGCCGGCCGCCGAAGAAACGCAGAGTCTAAAGTACTTATAAGTTGTAAGTGAGGAATTAATTTTATGGCAAGATACACAGGTCCAAAATGTAGGTTATGTCGAAGAGAAAAGACAAAGCTGTTCTTGAAAGGTGAACGGTGTTATATGG
>JBNKDB010000207.1:0-3651 GCA_050288045.1 Anaerolineales bacterium
TTGGCTGCGGGAATGGTGTCGACCTGGGTCTTGATCCAGACATCCAGGTCTGCAAGTTCAACTTTGTATGTCTGGGCGTTGGCGGTATAGACTTCAGCATTAGCGGGGTCGAGTTCGCTGAGGTTACTTGCAATCGCGTCCACCCACACGCTCACGTTGTTGGGATCAAACCACACATGCGGGTCGATGCCTTCATGGCTGTGTTCTTCTTCACCTTCATGTTCTTCGTCTTTCCCTTCATCCTCGTGCGCATCACCGGCAAACTCCAGGAAATTCACATCCTCAGAAACATGCACAATTGCCGCATTCCCCCCGGCGTTTTCGAGCAGGTTATCCATGAATGCTTCCAGCCCGGCACCATTGGCAAAGACCACATCGGCATCGGCCACGGCGGCAATATCCTGCGGGGAAGGATCGAAGCTGTGCGGATCGGTGCCGGTGGGCAGCAATACAGTCAGATCGGCCTTGTCTCCGGCCACATTGGCAACCACATCACCAACAATCGTCGTGGTTGCCACGACCTTGAGTTTGGCTTGTTGATCGCCAGCAGAGTCAACGGCAGGGGAGTTACCACCACAGGCCGCCAATAAGATCGCAAAAATAACCAGGATTGAAAATGGGATGATTTCGATTTTCTTCTTCATCACATACTCCTTATTGAAAATGATTTTCAATTTCAATAATACCAGAAAGAAGAATTCCGTCAAGGATATTGAATTTTATCGTTGTGCACACTCAGCACAGAGACCAAACAACTGCAACCAGTGGTCGTGGACTTTGTATCCGCTTTCGTCTTCCACCCGCTGCACGAGATCATCGATATTGTCCCCCGAGAAATACGCCACTCGCCCACAACGCTCGCACACCAGCAGGTGTTGGTGGCCTTCGAAACCGGCGATGAAAGCATAGCAGTTATCCTGGCGATGCACGCGCATCACCAGGTCGAGGTCTTCCAATTTTTCCAGCGTGCGGTAGACGGTTACCAACCCCAGCTTTTCATATTCCTGGCGCGCCAGATCGTAGATTTCAGTTGGCGTGATCGCACATTCCGAAGCAGCCAGAACTTCGATCACTGCACAGCGCGCCGCGGTAAGGCGGTAATCGTTATCCCGGAGTTTCTCCGTCCAAATGTGTTTGCGTTTTTCAATCGTTTCAGTATCCATAACTTCTCTCGTGCGGTCAGCACATCAAAGGTTTGGTTGATTCAAGTGGCATCCGTTTTGGGCTGGTTCTGGATCAACAGCGTCTGGATCGGGAAAGGAATCTCGATCCCGGCTTGCTCGAAGGCCGTATTGATCGCCATCAAGCCATCACTCTGCCCGTCGAGATAACCGATTTCGTTCAAGTCCAGCCAGTAGTAGATCGTCATGTCGATGCTGGCACTGCCAAAGGTATGGTACACGACCATCGGAGCGGGATCGTCCATCACGCCGGGCTGTTCGGCCAGGGTTTCCAGGACAAGCTCTTTGGCTTGCTTGAGATCAGTGCCATAGGCCACGCCAACGTCTAGCTCGATGCGGCGGCTGTTGGTTCGGCTGAAATTGACAATCGCACTGGTGAATACATCCCCATTAGGAATAGAAACTGGCCGACCATCGAAAGTACGGATGACCGTATCGCGCAAGTTGATTTCCGTTACTGTCCCGGCGTAGTCCCCGACCTGGATGGCATCTCCCAGTTCGAAAGGCTGCTGCAAGAGCAGTAAAATTCCGGCGATGAAATTCTTGCTCACATCTTGCAGCGCGAAGCCAATCGTAAAGCCGGCAATCCCTAAACCAGCCAGGAAGGCAGTGATCTCGACCCCCGCTTGCTGGAAAGCCAACAAAATGCCAAAGATGATCACCGTCCAACGCACGATGCGGGTAAGCAGGAGATTGAGTTCAGGATCACTTTTCTTGCGCCGGTTGAGGCCGCGGTTGAGCAGCGAAGCCAACAAGCGCGCCAGATAGAGCGAAATCACCAGCACAACCAGACCGGCGATGATCTGCGGGATCATGGTCAAAAATCCCTGCCACCATTCGGCCAGGATGTCCTGCAAATTCTTAAAAACACTTTCCATTAAAAATCCTCCAAATCATTTCGCTTTAACTATACTGTATTCTGGGGAGAGGTCAATGTCGATAGGAAGCAGTACACAAACAAGTATATAGGGATACATAACCTCATATGGTTGCGTAAAAATGATGAATTAGGAATTACGTTTTGTGTTTTCAAATCACGGCCTTCGAATCTCGTTGCACGATTTACGGTTCTCGAATCACGTTCCTCGCCTTCCCTGATTATTGGTCACCGTTCACTCATCCCTTCCCTCTGGTAGAATGAACGCATGCCTGCCGTATCTGTATTACTGCCCTGTTACAACGCCGCCGAGACACTCGAAGCCGCGCTCGCCAGCCTACGTGCCCAGACGCTGGCCGATTTCGAGATCATCGCTGTGGACGACGGCTCGACCGATGAGACGCTGACGATCCTGAAAAAGTGGGCGAAAGCGGACGAACGCATCCATATTGTCCAGCGGCCGCACGGCGGCATCGTCACCGCGCTCAACGCCGGGTTGGTGGAATGCCAGGCGGAGTACGTCGCCCGTATGGACGCCGACGACCTTTCCAGGCCGGAACGGTTGGAGTTACAAGCGCAGTTTCTGGATGCGCATCCCGAGGTAAGCGTAGCGTCGTGCCTGGTGAACGGATACCCGCCGGAGGATATCCGGGAGGGATTCCAGATCTACATCGAATGGCTGAATTCATTGGTCACCGACGAAGACATCCGCCGCGAGCTGTTCATCGAAAGCCCGGTCGCCCACCCCAGCGTGATGTTCCGCAAGGCGGCGGTAACGGCTGTAGATGGCTACCAGGACTTCGGCTGGGCGGAGGATTACGACCTGTGGCTGCGCCTGTATTTGAATGGGGCGCGCTTCGGCAAGCTGCCCCAAACCCTGCTGGACTGGCGCGACCAGCCCGAACGCCTGACCCGCCGCGACCCGCGTTATTCCCTGGAGAACTTCATCCGCGCCAAGACGCATTACCTCATTCTCGGTCGCCAGACCGACCGCGGCCCATTGGCCGGGCGCGATGCCGTCATCGTCTGGGGAGCAGGCATGCATGGGCGGCGCATCAGCAAATACCTGCTGCGGGATGGTGTGCCGCTGGCGGCCTTCGTCGACATCGATCCCAAGAAGATCGGGCGCACACGGCGCGGCAAACCAATCATCGCTCCCGAAGAATTGCTGGGCTGGTGGGATAAATTCGAGCATCCCGTTATCCTGGCGGCGGTCGGGGCGCGCGGGGCGCGTGAGATCATCCGCCAACGCCTGACCGAATTGGGTTTGGCGGAAGGTCGGGATTGGTGGGGCGTGGCGTAAAATCGCCCCCGCTGTATAATTGAGGAACTGACCGTATGCAACTATTGCAAAAAATTTAAAAAATAAACGGTCAGTTACCAATTACTATGCATCAAAAAATACTTTGGGCTTTCCTCATCATCTTATGTTACGGCCTGCTGGCAGCTTGTGCCCCTACTGCGCCAGTCGCCGTCCCTGCGGCCCAAGCGCCGCTGCAAAGCGAAACCCCCACGCCGCTCCCCGCCGAAATCGCCGATCCTCAAAACGTGGATGCCATGCCAACCGCCACCATCACCCCGGCCCGGGCCGAG
>JBNKDB010000208.1:0-4795 GCA_050288045.1 Anaerolineales bacterium
AGCTACCAACTCAGCGCCTTTGCCCGCCTATCCCCGGAACAACTGCAATTCCTGGAAGTGTTCGTACGCAATCGCGGCAACCTCAAGGAAATGGAGCGCGAGACCGGCGATTCCTATTGGGCGATGCGCAGCCAGTTGGACAAAATCGTTGAAGAAATGGGGTACGAAGCCGAGACGTCGGCTTACACCCTGGCGGTGCAGCGCAAGCAAATCTTGCAGCGCCTGAGCGATGGCGAGATCGACGCGGTTGAAGCTGCTCGTCTGCTCAAACAACTCGGAAAATAAATGGCAATTCCAGGCACAGAATTGCTTCTATCTTCCCTTCATTCATCCTCCCGGTAAACGGGCAGGTGTTTTGGAGGAAGCAATCCATTCCATGGAAACAAGATAACGGTACCGGCAATATTTGTATATCAAGTTCAAGGAGCAAGTCATGGATTTACAAGCAGAACGCAGTATGATTTTAGATATGATCGCGGACGGGAAGATCTCGGCGGCGGAAGGTGAAATGCTTTTACAGGCTCTGGATGAGAGTGTCCCCGCCGACCCAGTCTCCGCCTTTCGATCCGCCAACCCCATGCATCCCCACCGGCCCGTTCACCTGGTGCACCCGGCATTCCAAATGGAACCCGGCCAGATCGCCCAATTGGCTGAGTTGGGATACGAAGATGTCAGCC
The DNA here is from genome assembly GCA_050288045.1 of Anaerolineales bacterium. Classification (GTDB taxonomy): domain Bacteria; phylum Chloroflexota; class Anaerolineae; order Anaerolineales; family UBA11579; genus JAFGRA01. Next base: position 678 of record JBNKDB010000208.1, read on the forward strand.
AGGGTGACTATCACCGTATCACCCTGCACGGCGTCACCCCGGAATTCATCCGCGAAATCCAGGCCGCCGGGCTAAAAGACCTGGACATCGGTGAAGCCGTAGAGCTGCGCATCCACAATATCTCTTCGCAGTACGTCCAGGCTGTGTTTGAGGCCGGACTGACCGATCTGGATGCAGGGGATATCGTGCAGTTGAAGATTCATAATATCCGCCCCAGCTACATCCGCGAGTTCCGCGAGTTGGGCTTCGAAGACCTCAGTATCGACGACCTGGTACAGTTCGGCATCCACAAAATCCGCCCCAGTTACGTGCGCGAATTTCGTGAGTTAGGGCTGGAAGACCTCACCGTAGATGACCTGGTGCAGTTTGGCATTCACAAAGTGCGCCCCAGCTTACTGCAAGAACTGCGCACGCTGGAGATCAGTGACCTTAGTGTCGACGACATCGTGCAGTTGGGTATCCACAAGGTGCGCGCCGGATTGGTGAAAGAAATCCGCGAATTAGAGATTGCCGACTTGACAATCGATGACGTCGTGCAGTTTGGCATCCATAGAGTCAAACCGGGCTTCGTTCGAGAAATGCGTGAGTTGGGGTTCTCCGACCTGACCACCGATGACCTCGTGCGCCTTGCCATTCACAACGTCCGTCCTGATTACGTGCGCGAGTTGCAAGAAATGGGCTTCGATCATCTGGATATCGATACCCTGGTGGATTTTGGCATCAACAACGTAAAACCGAGCTTTATCCGGGACTTGCGTGAGGCCGGCTTGGACGATCTTACAGTCGATGAGATCATCGAAATGAGCCAACGACGGGTGCGGCCGGAGCGCCTCGGTGAGTACCGCGAGATTGGCCTGGAAGGTGCTTCCTTTGACGACTTCATTAGTATGGCTGACCATCGCGTTCACCCCGAATACATCAGGGTAATCCGGGATGCTGTTCCAGATGCCGAGATCGATGAGATCATCGATGCTTTCGAGCGCAACCTGCGCCCTGAATTCGTGCGGGAAATGCTGGTTGCAGGCATCGAGGTCGCCGATGTCGATGAACTGTGCCGCCTGCGGGAACGTGGCGTGCCCCCGAAATTTGTAGATGAGATCATCTCCGGTGGATTGATGGATACCAGCGTCGAAAATATCATCCGCCTGTATACCGAGCGAGATGAAATCGACTGACCCAAAAGTGTTTTAGGTAGCGAGTATGGGGGTGTCTCCTTCGTGAACATCTGCCGCGAGTTAGGCCCTCGCGGTGGGTGTTTTTAAACAGGTTTCTGTTATAATCGAATTACGAATACATGCTGGCCTGCCTGTGGCAGGCCATTCTTATGCCGGGACATGCAAACGTCCGAAAAAAAGGAAGGCGAAATGAGCGCGGAAAATAAACCCCAAGAAGTCGCTGACGATGTGGTCGTCAGTCTGTTCTATACCCTGACCGTAGATGGTGAGGTTTTTGATTATACCGAAGACGAAGAAGCGATCGAGTTCTTGCAGGGATATGAAAACATTATTCCCGGATTGGAAAAAGAACTCTACGGGATGGGGATTGGGGATAAGAAGCAGATCACCGTACCGGTCGAAGAAGCCTATGGCGAGTACGATGAGGAAGATATCCGTGACATCCCCCGCAGCGAGTTCCCGGCCGACGTGCCCCTGGCCCCGGGCGTGGAATTGGAATTGACGGATAACGAAGGCGACATACTTTTTGCAAAGGTCGTCTCACTTGCCAAAGACACCGTCAAGCTGGATTTCAACCACCCCCTGGCCGGTAAAGAACTGCATTTCTACGTCGAGGTCGTTGACCTGCGCGCCCCCACTGCCGAAGAACTGGACCACGGGCACGTGCATGACGAGGAATACGCGGACGAAGCGGACGACTAACACGGACGCCGTGTACGATTAGAACAATTCGCTCCGGTCAGATTCCGGCAGCATCTGGGCGGCGATGCAGCGGAAATCCTGTTCTGGGATTTCCAATACGCCAAAGCGCAAAGGCGCCCCCCAGTGCTGCTTATCTTTGATGAAGGTCAACTCAGCGATCAGTGGGCGGATGGGCGTTGCGGTGCAGTCCTTGAAGGTCACATCCCGGCGGTAAGGCACAAAGCCGGCCCCCACATCTTGCTGGTAGACGCGTTCATCCTTTACCTGACCAATAGCCGTAAATTGTTGACAAGGTTCAGCTTTCCCAAAGGCTTGTTTCGGTGAATAGTAAATAATCCAATCGCCCTGCTGCATACGGCGTAAGGGCGCGGCTTTGCCGTGATTGGCCTGTGTGAAACCACCCGTGACGCCACGTTGTACGTGATCGCGCGAGGCGACGATGATCCAATATCTAGTTTTCATCGTTCTATCCTACACTTCCATGCATAGTGATCAAATATCCATCTGGGTCGATAAAGGCAAACGTGCGCCCGAAAGGGCCATCGCTGGGTGGTTGGGCGATAGTGGTGCCGCCTTCTTCCAGCGCTGCGCAGAGCGAGTCGGCTTTTTCACACTTTAACCAGAGCGAAACACCCCAGCCCAGCTTCTGGCTCGCATCCAGGTCGACCAGCGGGGTGCGAATGGCGAAGGGGATCGGCTCGGTTTGGAAGAGCACCGCGTTGGGCGGACTTTGTGGGGCGGGAACCAGGCCGAGTTTTTCTGTGTAGAATTGCTTTGCGGCTTCTAGATCACGCACCTGTAAGGCGATAAAATCGGGACCAATTGCTCTACTCATTGTCAGTAGCTCCTTTATGTGTTATTATCAGGATGCTGATAATAATATCAGGAACCTGATAAATGTCAAGGCCTCAGAGGTTAATGATGGATGAAAGAATTGGTTATTTGCTCAAACGTGCTCAACAAGCCCTACGGTTGGTGATGGATACTCGCCTGCGACCTCTAGATCTGACCACGGCCCAATACGCTGCTTTGAGCGCGCTCGAACAAACCCCTCAAGCTTCCAATGCTGCTCTGGCACGCGCCTGCTTCGTCACCCCGCAGACCATGATCGAGATCATTAAGGGCCTGGAGGCGGCTGGTTTTGTCAGTCGTAAATCCCACCCCGAACACGGGCGTATCATCCAGACTATCCTGACCCCCAGCGGACGTGCCAAGCTGACGGAAGCGCACCAGGTGGTCAATCAGATCGAAGCAGAAATGCTGGCCGGGGTGAATCCCGAAGATCAAAAAGCAATGGCCATTGGTCTGCGGCAGTGTTTTGAAAACCTGGAAAGGTGAGGGCATTCGGGGATATTTACTAAACTCTAACGCTTCCCTGATTGCACAAAGCTGTGCGATGCTGGTAAACTTGATTTCGATATATATCAAATGCAGCTTTAATGACTGAGAATTGACACACCCTATGAATTCTGAAGAACAACCTCAAGACCAAAACGTCCCCTCCTGGGACGAGATCAAGCAGACCGAAACGCAGCAGCCGGCGCGCACCTCGGTAGCGGCGCGGCGCCGCGATCCCTCCGGCTGGGTTCCCTATGTCACCTATGGCCTGATTGGGATCACGGTGGGCATCTATCTACTCCAGTTAGCGGGGGTATTGATGTTTGGGTACGATATAGTGGCGGCGTTTGGGATCAAATCGAACCAGGCGATCATGCAGGGCCAGTTGTGGCGCTTGTTCACCCCCATGTTCCTGCACAGCAACTTGCTCGGCAGCGCGGGGCTTACGGCGATCTTGCACATTGGTTTCAATATGTATGCCCTGCGCCTGTTTGGACCGAGTTTGGAGCGTTATTACGGCCGTTGGCAGTTCCTGGTGTTGTATCTGGTCAGCGGTTTTACCGGGACGGTGGCTTCGTTCGTGTTTGTCGATAATCCCTCGCTGGGTGCTTCTACGGCGATCTTCGGATTGATGGCCGCGCAAGGTGTGCTCGCCTACCAGAATCGCAACGTTTTTGGGCCGCGCGCCCGGGCAATTTTGAACAATATTATCTACCTGGCAGTGATCAACTTCTTGCTGGGTTTTTCCCCAGGTATCGATAACTGGGGGCATTTGGGCGGCTTTATTGGCGGTATTCTGGTGGCCTGGTTTGGCGGACCACTGTACACGATTGAAGGTGTCCCACCCCAACAGCAGATCGTCAACCAACGCACCTCCAATGATTTTATCCGTTCGGCCGTGGC
>JBNKDB010000209.1:0-2223 GCA_050288045.1 Anaerolineales bacterium
GGTGATGTCTTTGTGAATGATACTAATGTGTATGAGAATTTCGACTCGATCCGCAATATCATTGGTTTCGTCCCGCAGAAAGACATCATTCATATGGAACTGACGGTGTACGACGCGTTGGATTACACTGCCCAGTTGCGCTTACCCCCGGACACCACCAAAGCTGAACGTCAAAAGCGTATCATGGAAGTCTTGGATGACCTGGATATTGCGCATCGCAAGGATAACCAGATCAAGGCACTCAGCGGCGGCCAGCAGAAACGCGTTTCGATTGGCGTTGAGTTGCTGACCAAGCCAGGCTTATTCTTCCTGGACGAGCCTTCTTCAGGTCTAGACCCCGGTACGGAAACCGCTCTGATGCACTTGATGCGCCAAATGGCCGACCAGGGCCGTACGATCATCTTGATCACGCATGCCACCAAGAACGTGGTGTTGGCAGATAAGGTTGTTTTCCTGGCGCGTGGTGGGCACCTGGTCTGGTTCGGGCCGCCGGATGAATCGCTGGAATATTTCGACCAGTACCGCTCGGAACGCGAGCGCCGCATCAGCCAGATGGAATTCGACCAGATCTATGCTTTGCTGGAAGACGAAAGCAAAGGTTCCCCGGAGGAATGGGCCGAACGCTTCAAGCAGACTCAGGCTTATCAAAAATACATTATCCAGGAACTGAACGGACATCAACCGGCAGTTGCCGCGCAGGCTGTGTCTGGGGGCGCGATGGCTTCCCAGGAGAAAAGCGCACCATCGCTGACGGCGGGATCGCGCAAGCAAGTTTCCGCCTTGCGGCAGTTCTTTATCCTCTCCAAACGTAATTTGAATATCCTGGTGCGCGATAAATTCAGTCTGGCACTGATGTTGGCGGCGGCTCCATTGGTGGGGTTGCTGTCGGTGGTGCTGTCGCTGGTGCTGGGCAAGGATCCCTTCAATTTCAACACCGGTAACCCATCCTATGTAGTGATCACCTTGTTCTTACTCACCGTTTTTGGCGTGATGGTCGGTGGCTTGTCGCAAATGCGTGAAATTGTCAAAGAAACCGACATCTATAAACGTGAACGGTTGGTGAATTTGAAGATCTTGCCATACATCATGTCCAAGGTGTGGATGGCAGCCGTCTTCGCCGTTTACCAGGCAACCTGTTACACGGTGATCCATTATCTGGCATTCAAGATGCCGGGTGGAATACTCGAGTTCTTCCTGATCCTGGTTTCGCTGGCATTTGCTACGATGGCCGGGATGATGTTGGGGTTGTTCGCTTCGGCGCTATCTCCCAATGCCAACGCCGCACCCTTAATCGTGATCTTGCTCATGTTGCCCCAGATCGTTTTGGGTGGCGCGTTGGTCCCGTTGCCAGAGGTGATCAGCGATTTAACCTCTACCAAGTGGGCTTTGCAGGGTTTTATGGGAATTACGGGGATTGGGTCTGACGTGGCCCGGGACGTGTGTTGGGATTTACCTCCTGAAGCACGCGCGGCGATGTCGGAAGACGATAAAATTGCCAATGGTTGTCTATGCATGGGCATCAATGCCGTCAAACAAGATAGCTGCGATTTCCCAGGTTTGGGCGCTTATTACAACTCTGAAATCGATGAACCTTTGCCCGAACCGCCTGGCAATGAGCCGGTGCGTCCGGCGGATATCGAAATCCCGCCGCCACCCCCGGAACCGGTCGACCAATCGGATTCGGTTGCCGTAGCTGAATATTTAGCCGCATTGCAGGTTTACCAGGAAGAGGTGCAGGAGCTTCAAGCTACTGCCGAGGCTGACTTTGCCGAATATGAGGCCGCCATTGGCGTCTATCGCAGTGAAGTGGTTTCTTATCAAGAAGCGCTGATCCGGCATCAGGCGGCAATTGTGTCGGCTGTACAACCGGCCGAGGCGATCCTGGGCACTTTCGTGCGTGACCTGGACTGGACGTTCGTGGACAAGGAAAATCCAGGGAAGTACTGGCCGTTCTTGTTCAAGACCTGGGGGGCACAGATGTTGACGATCACCTTGCTGTTCTTCGGCATCTTGATCCTGCAAAAACGCAAGGATGTAAAGTAGGTCGATCAGTAAAGTTGATAGAAACGAGAAAACGAGCCGCCCAATTCAGAGGCGGCTCGTTTTATATAACAGATCACAATTGGGGTGCGTAACGTAGTAAATTTTGCTTGTCCTGCATGCCCACAACTAACTTTTTGTGGCCTGTGTAGATCGTTTTCTGTGCGTTTTTATTTGGGCGAC
>JBNKDB010000210.1:0-4604 GCA_050288045.1 Anaerolineales bacterium
GCCCTGATAATAGACCACTTCCTCGCCGATGAAATCCTGCCCGCCAAAGTAGCTGTCCAGGTAAGTAAAATCGCCGTCTTTGAACTGGAGATCGTGTGATTTGGGGCGGCAGGACGGGCTGGGCGCGCCGCTGCCCACGTAGGTGGCTGCCTTGGCCTTGACGATAAAATCGTGTAGCTGCTCCTGGGATAACGCAGACATTTTCTTTCCTCCGTTCTTTTCTCAATACCTTAAGCGATTATGAAGCTTTAGTATGCTAAAGTGATCGTATTCCGGTAGCAGAGAAAAACGCCTATGCAGCTTTAGCCGCCGCCGACCACTATAACAAAAAACCCGGCAAGCTGCATTAGCCTGCCGGGATATTTTACTCTGATTTGCGACCCGTTATTACCGGGTTATTCGTCGAAGGTCACCACCACGGTCATCCCCCAGCGCAGCCGCGGATCGGTTTCATCCAGGGAAATCTTGACAGTGTAGGTGATATCGCCGCGTTTTTCCTCGAACAATTCCTTGATCGACTCGACCGTCCCGGTCAATTCCAGGTCGGGCAGGGCATCCGGAGTTACGGTGACCTTTTGGCCAACCGCCACGTCCGGCACCTCGATCTCGGTCAGATTATCGGTCTCAATGATCCATTGTGAGAAATCGGCCATCACCATCGCTGGTTGGCTGGAACCGGTCAGTTCACCAACTTTGATATTGATGTCCACAACCGTGCCACTGAAGGGCGCTTTCAAGATCACGTTATCGAGTGCCGATTTGGCAGCTTCCACGCGAGCTTCGGCCGCTTTGACACTGGCCTCGGCGGTCGCCAGATCATCGGGATCCGGCCCATCTTTCACTTTCTCATAATCCGATTCTGCAATCGCCTGTTGGGCTTCAGCCACAGCCAGGTTGGCCTGGGCAATCGCCATATCGATGTCGTTGGCTTCCGCTTCCAGGTTGTTCAAGCGGCGCACGGCAGCGTCGTAAGCTTCGCGGGCAGCAGCCAAACGAGACTGGTAAGTGGCCCGCGTCAGGTTGGTCTCTGGTTTGTCGGCATATGGCTCGTAGTCCTCTTCGGCCTTGTCGAGTTGGTCCTGTAAGAGCACCAGGTTAGCTTCGGCGGCATCCAGGTCATTCTGCTTGGCACCATTCTCCAGCGTGCGAATGCGTTTCTCGGCATAATCGACGGCATCGCGCGCGTTGGCAATTGCCTGCAGCGTTTGAGCAGCGATCAGGTCGGAATTGTCATAGAGCATGTCCAGAGCCTGTTGGGCATTGAGCAGTTCCAGTTCAGCGCCCGCAACGGCCGCCTCAAGTTGCTCGGTGTCTGCCAGGTAAGCCAACACCTGTCCTTCTTCGACGGTGTCACCTTCGGCGACCTCGATCTCGGCGACCTGTCCAGCAGCCGCAAACGAGAGCGCCACATACTCGGCAGGCACGACGTAGCCTTCGGCAATCACCCCGAAATTATCGATCACGACGGGGATATCTTCGGTTGCAGCTGGATCGGCTTCTGCACCACCGCCACCGCAACCCACCAGCACCAGGCTGAGGATAAGCAATGTAAAGATCAGTGATTTGGTTTTCGACTTCATTTTATCTCTCCATCATTTTTATAACAGGATAATGCCTTGTTCAGGATTAGCCTTGATATTTTCTACTTCAACCCAATTGTATCTTAAATAAGTGCGTATAAACCGCTACTCGTAAGCCAGGCTGTCACTCACACTGATGCGTGTTGCCCGCCGGGCGGGAGCCCAACTGGCAACCACCGAGAGCACCACCACGATTGCCAACCAGATCCAGACGCCGTGGAAAGCCGGGTAATATTCCGCCGGAAAATCGATCACGTTTCCAAGGGCAATCACGAACTTCGGTCCAACCAGCAGTCCGATGGGGACGGCCAGCAGCCAACTGAGCACACCCAGCATCAACCCTTCCCAGGTGAACACAAAGCCCACATCTCGGGAAGAAGCGCCGACGGCACGCATCACACCGATCTCGCGCGTGCGTTCGATCACGTTGATCGAGAGCGTACCAGACATGCCGATGCTGCCCACCGCGGCCATCAGGATGGTCATGAACATCAAGACCTGAGTGAGCACACCAAACTGAGCGTTGGCCTGTTCCTGGGTTTCCAGGGCAATCTGGTAACCGCCCGCGGGGATACCTTCCGCTTTCAGGTAATCGTTCAAGCCTTTTGCAATCGCCTGCTGCCCGGCGAGGGTCTCATCCGCGACCTTGATCTGGGCATAGGTCGCCCGGCCCACTCGGTTCACGGCCATGCTCAACGAGTCCAAGGGCACGTAGGCTGTGTTCTGGTCATTGCCGCTCAAATCGAAGATCAGGCCGACCACCGTCCAGGTGCTGTCCTGCGCGCCGGAAATTTCGACCTTGATGGTATCACCCACCCCAAGGCCCAGGCGCTTGGCTTCTTTCTGATTCAATAAGAGGGCGTGCCCGTCACCCGGTTCGAGCAAGCGGCCGGAAACCAACTGTGGGGAGAACAATTGGCTATCGTCAGGAACACCATACAAATAGACCTCGCGCTCTTCGCCATCGGGGGTTACGCCAGGGACGCTGGCCTTGATCGTACGCGACATCCACAATTCAGCGCGCTCTACGCCGGGATAAGCCTCCATCAACGGCTCGATTTCATCGACCAGCTGGTACTGCTGGAAGCCCATGGCAATATCGAAGCCAAAACCTTTGAACACGGTTTCTATCGTGCTGTTGAACGAATACTGCGTGCTGACCACCATCAAGAAGACGGCTCCAGCCACAGTCAAGGTAAGCTGAGTCATGATTACGCGCCCAGGCCGCCGGAAAGTGTTGCGCAGCGAAAGTGTAAACAGCCGCGGCAGGCTGCGCACCTTACCCAAGATACGGTCCAACCAGCGCGCCCCATATTTACCGCCGCCGAGGCCGTAGCGATTGAGAGCATTGGCGACCGCGATTCCGGCACCTTGCAAGATCGGATACAGCGCCGCCAGTAAGGGAGTCAACAAACCGGTCAGTAGTTGCATCGCCAGCGTGCTGGGCAGCAATTCAAACGGCCGGGTGGGCACGTTGAGCAAGAAAAGCATCCACTGCGACATCACCGCCCCACCATACGCCCCCAGCGGCACAGCGATCAATAAACTCAATAAGCCGTAAACGATCACACCGGAAAGATACAGTATGGCAATCTGCTTACGCAGGCCGCCGACCGCTTTCATGATGCCGATCTGCGGCACCTGCTGGGTGATCAGGGCATTGATCGTATTCACCACCAGAATGGTACTCAACCCCAGTGAAGCTACTGCCATCACAGCCAACACCATGGTCACACCGTTGATCATTTCTTGCAGATAATGCTGGTCGGGATGCAGTACTTCCTGCCAACCAATGCCGACGTCCACCTTTTCCAGGCGGTTCTTGATATCCAGCATGGCCTGTTCGACGTTTTCCTCGCTGTATTCCGGCACAGTAAAACGAATGCGTGAGTAGCCACGGAAGCCGGTCAGGCTTTCCATCATATTGTCGGTCACGAAAAAAGCTGGACGGTTGCCAAAGGGTTTGGGGAATTCAAATGGATCGCGTACCACCCCGCCAAGGTGGATTTCGCGCGGGCGGTCGTTGACCTCGAAGTAAACCGTACCACCCACCCCCGGAACACCAAATGAGTCCAGGTGGGCCCCTTCAACCGCAGCCAGGTAATCGGTAGGCCAATTTCCATCCAGTAAGGTCTGGCGGTCGAATCTCTGGTTGGCAAAGTCTTCGTACGCGATCAAGGTGGCGTCTTCCCATTCAACATCTGGGGATGGCCGCCAACGAATGCTGCCTTCGGTGATACCTTCAACTGCGGCAACGCTGTCCATTTTTTCCAGGCTGTGCAGCACGTTCTCATCGATTGCCCCGTTCAACCACATCATCCCGTGTGCCGGGTTGCTGGTCTTATGCGAACTCTCCATCTGGCTCAAGATCAGGTTCGAGCCGGAGGTGACCATGCCCAACGCCATCACGCCCACGGCGATGCTCAACACCACCAATAAGGTGCGGGCCTGGTTGCGCCACAGGTCGCGGCGGACTTTATTAAAAGCGACTCGCATGACTACTTCCCTTTCCCATTGGTGCCGTTGCCGTTATGCCCGTTGTCATGCAGTTCACCATCGAATACTTCCAGAACACGCGGAATGCGATCCGCCAAATTATTATCATGCGTGACCATCAGGAAAGTGCGGCCCCGCTCGACCAAGCTTTCGAACAATTCGAAGATACGGTCGGCGGTCTTGCTGTCCAGGTTGCCGGTCGGTTCATCAGCAACGATCAGGGGTGGGTCATTGGCCAGGGAGCGTGCAATGGCGGCGCGCTGCATCTGCCCACCGGAGAGTGTGTTCGGAAGCTTGTAAGCCTGGTCGGCCAGTTCCACCTGATCGAGCAGTTCCAGGGCGCGTTCGGGACGCTCGCGCGGCTTATACATGCGGCAAAAGTCCATCGGCAGCATCACGTTCTCGATGATCGTCAGGGTCGGTAAGAGTTGGAAGAATTGGAAGATTACCCCGATCTGCTTGCCGCGCCAGCGCGCCAGATCGTTCTCGCTCAAGTCCACAAGCGACGTTCCGGCCACTTCAATCTCA
>JBNKDB010000211.1:0-2345 GCA_050288045.1 Anaerolineales bacterium
CAGGGTCAGTAAGAACAGGGTTGGGTCGGGCTTGGTATGTTCGACATCATCGGCCGTTGTAATCACATCGAAGTAATCGATCAGGCCGCGTTCCTCCAGGTGGCCTTTCACCCATTTGGCAGAGGAGCTGGACGCCACGCCCAACTTCAAGCCCAATGCTTTCGCCGTCTCCAGGTAAGCGGCCACGCCCGGCATCAAGGGCTGTTGGCTGACCAGTTCCAGGAACCGTTTGCTATCCTTTTCCTTGACAGCGGCGCGGTCGAATCCGTCCCCCACCAGGCTTTCGAGATGTACGAACGGGTCGTAATCCGATTCGCCGGTACCACCCAAGAAACTCAGCCACAAATCCAGGGGGATTTCCAGGTCGTAATCGCGGTAAATCTCTTTCCAGGATTGGAATGAGGGGGTTTCAGTGTCCAGGATAACGCCGTCAAAATCAAAAATGATTGCTTGCATGTAGTCTCCAAATGCATAGATTGATTGATGCGTCCCACAGTATACCTTAGTAATCCATGAAAATATCCCAATCCATAATATTTTTGTAATATCTATCTGCTATGCTAGAAACAATTACCGGTAGCCAATCATGGAGTAAAAATGGAACAGAAACCCACCCAAGATCGACGCCTGTTATGGATCGTAGGGGCGATCATTGCCATCGGCATGCTCTTGCCGTTGGGCTTGAATTGGTTTTCTTCCTCATCACGTAACCCAGCGCCAGAAGAAACTTCCCCCACCAACCTCTCGGCAAGCGCATCGGACGAACTGGACGACATGATCGAAAGAAACGCCGACACAGAAACCGCATCCATCTCGGCCGAGGAAGAAACACAACTCATGTACGCCCTCTCCGAACGCGGTGACATCACGCCGCGCGCGGCAGTGGACATTATCCTGGTCGCGGACGATACACGTTTCATCCCGGTGTTCATCGAATTGATGCGCGCCAACCAGATCGGACTGCTGAACGGGGCAGGCTACCAGACCCACATCGACGCCCTGGAAACGCTCAGCGGGCAAAACTTTGGCGGCGATTGGCCACTCTGGATCGAGTGGTACGGCACAACGGATATCGTTCCACCGGAGGGTTTCACGGGCTGGAAGGGCCAATTGTTGGGCGGCATCGACCCCGGTTTCGCTGATTTCCTGCAAGACGACTTCGAAAGCACAATCCGGGTCGAGGAAATCCAATGGGGCGGTGTAACCGTGGACGGCATTCCGGCATTGGATAACGCTACCATGATCCCCGCTGCCGAAGCCGACTACCTCAAACCGGAAGAACCCGTTTTCGGTATTTCGATCAACGGCGATAACCGCGCCTACCCCTTGCGCATCCTGGATTGGCACGAAATGGCAAACGATGTGGTCGGCGGTGTGCCGATCTCATTGGCCTATTGCGCGCTGTGCGGGGTAGGTATCGCCTTCGACGGGCGCGCCTCGGACGGCGAAACCTACACCTTCGGCTCATCCGGTTTTCTGTATCGCAGCAATAAGCTGATGTATGACCGCCAGACGCGCACGCTCTGGAACCAACTGACCGGCGAACCGGTGTTGGGGACGTTGGTCGGTACCGGGGTCACGCTCGACCTGCAACCGGTCGTAGTCACCAGCTGGGCAGATTGGCTGGCCCAACACCCGGACACGCGCGTGCTCGACCTTGACACCGGCTTCTCGCGTCCCTACGAACCTGGTGCAGCCTATGGCGGTTATTTTGCCTCTTCAGGTACGATGTTCCCGGTCTGGCAACGCAGCGACCTGCTGGAAACCAAAGCGCGCATCTATGCCTTGCGGGTCGAGGGCATCCCCAAAGCCTACCCAGTGGAGACATTGGCGGCAGAACAGGTGGTCAACGATACGATTGGGGAAACCAATCTGGTGCTGGTTACCACGCGCGGCTATATCACCGTGAACGGCCTGGATGAGCGCGTCGGCGCCATCTCCTACAATGCCGGTGGCGAAGTGCGCGCTTACGCCCGCGGCGAAGAAATCTTCTCCACTGGACCAGACGCAGACACGGTATTGGATTCGGGTGGACAGCCCTGGCAGGTTACCGAAGAGGCGCTGATTGGGCCGGATGGAGCAATTGCCGAACGCATCAACGGACACCTGGCCTACTGGTTCGGGTGGTTCTCATTTTTTCCCAACACCTTACTCTATGAAGGGACACCGTAAGCATAAACACGAATTGCACGAATGCTGCGAATGCCCCGAATAAAGATATGAAATTCGTGTAATTCGTTAAATTCGTGGTATTCGTGTTCAAAACTTGACGTCGTCAATCAAATATGCTACAGTAGGCAGGAACTTACGAGGAGTAAATCCAAAAAATGGGTATTACAAACAAC
>JBNKDB010000212.1:0-4825 GCA_050288045.1 Anaerolineales bacterium
TCCGTAGTCGGCATGCGCCAGATATCCTGCGGCAAATCCAGTAACTCCGTCCCGGCATCGTTCAGGTACGCGCACAGGCCGGTAGTATCCATATCTTCCTGTGTAGCGGCGCGTTTTTCCTCGATGGGTTTAGTATCAATCCCAATTGGACGCGCCCCATACAGCGCCAGCGCCCCCCAGGAAGGATACCCCCCGAAGGACTGCTGCCAGTTCCAGCCCGGGCCTTCCGGTGCCCACACCAGGGTAATGCCGTTGCCATCGATCAAACGCGCCCCACGGTCACCGTCGTCCTGGCGGGTAAGCACCATTGGCAAGTTGTAGATCGACGTGCCAATGAAGATCAACAGTGCGCTTCCCAGGGTCAATAAATATGCCAGGTTACGCCGCCACCAGCGTTCGTGCGGCTGCCAGCCCGCTGCCAGGCGCTTCCTTTTATTGCGCGCCTCTAATAAGAACAAAGCGCCGACCACCGCCAGCGAAGCACTCATCGGTACTTGTTGAACCAACCGCCGCATTGTGAACGTGCCTTCGATCAAGTCCTCTCCGAACCACCAAATCGAAAATCCGCTCCCAACAATAACAAGCAGCCAGCCGCCGATGCGCGGCCAGGTGATCGCCGCCAGTGTTAACAAGATACACACCACTCCAGGGATCAGATAAGGCAGCCGATTGGTCCACGCCCCCCACCAACCTTCGTAATACATCTCCGCTACCCCCCAAAAAAACCAGAAGCCGCTTACTACAATCACAATGCCGGTCGCCAGATAACCGGGTAAACGCTTCCACCATACATTCTCAGTCATTGAATTCTCCTCTGCTTACATTCAATTTCGCCAGGTAATGTCCATTTGCTTCCTCGTGCAGCACCACACACTGCCAGTTATATATACGGGCGTGCGCGGTCAGGGTTTCAGGGTCGATGTGCAGCCAACCGAACATTGCACCAACCTGTTCCTGATAAACGAACTGCATGCGCATCTCTCCGTAGTAACGCCCGTTCGCCCGCAGCCAGTCATGGTAAGCCAGGTGCTGAGGGTTATCCGTCCGGCGCACGTCCAACGAATCGACCAACAACTGCCCATCCGGTTTGAGCAGGCGTTTGACCGTTGCCAGGTATTTATCCAATCCGGCCAGGCTCTCCACCATCCCCATCCCGTTCATCAGCATCAACAACGTATCGAAAGGCCCACCCTCGAATTCATGCACATCCGCCAGGCGTGCATCTTGCACGCCGCGCGCCTGCATGATCTCAACCGCCTGCGGGATCACGTCGATAGCGCAGACGTCAAAGCCGCGCGCTTGCAAGGCCAGGCTGTGGCGTCCAGCCCCCGCGCCCACATCCAGCACATGCCCCTGGCAATGCGCCAGAGCGATGCTTTCGATCTCGGGTAAATCTACAGATTCGGTAAAGAACGGTTCCAGGGAAACTTCAGAAACGTAACCATCTTCACGCCTCGCCGTCACCACGGCAGCAGTATCCCCCCGGTAATAATCGGCCAGCGCTTTTCCATAACCGGATAGCGCGTCGCGCATCGTTATCCTCCTGGATCTAGCCAACGAAATCAAGCTTCGTGTTGGCCATCCTCCGCGCTCTGCGGCAAATGCACCAGCACACGCTCGACGGCCAGCTTATCGACCGCTTCGACTTCGAAGGTTACCCCGCCATAAGTGACGGCATCACCCGGTTTGGGAATACGCCCCAGTTCACTCATCACCACCCCACCGACCGTGTTAGCTTCCGGGTGTTGGATGTCCATACTGTACAACTGGTCGAGTTCTTCCAGGATCAAATCGCCGCGCACGCGCAGTACGTGCGCCGATATCTGTTCGATGGGCAAAATCTCATGATCGTCGAATTCATCCTGGATCTCACCCACGACTTCTTCGACCAGGTCTTCCAGAGTCAGGATTCCGGCCGTGCCGCCGTACTCATCGATCACCACGGCAAGCTGCGAGTTGCTGCGCTGGAACTGCACCAATATCTTGTGCAGCGAGAGCGAGATCGGTACGTATTCCACCGGACGGATCAATTCCTTGATATTGAGTGACTCTTCCGTAGGGTGCACCTGATAGCGCGCCAGGTCTTTGATGTGGATCAGGCCAATGATGTTATCCAAGTCGCCTTCGTAAACCGGGTAGCGCGTCTTGATCGTATCGCAAACGATCTCCATAACCGTTGGCAGATCGGCATTGGCCGGGATACCAGCCACGCGCGTACGCGGCGTCATCACCTGGTCGGCAGTACGTTCGTGCAAGTCGAGGATGTTCTCGATGAACAACTGCTCCGAAGCTTCCAGCAGGCCGCCTTCCGAGCTTTCCTCGACAATGAATTCCAATTCGGCAGCAGTCAGCAGGCGTTCGCCTTCGCTCATTGGGGGAATGCCCATGATGCGCGTGATCCATACAGCCAGATGGGTCAGCAGCCAGACCGCCGGGGAGAAAATCTTTTCCAACACGCCCATCGGACTACTCAGGCGCAGCGCGGTAGGTTCGGCCGCCTGTAACGCCAGCGTCTTGGGGATCATC
This sequence comes from Anaerolineales bacterium, assembly GCA_050288045.1. Classification (GTDB taxonomy): domain Bacteria; phylum Chloroflexota; class Anaerolineae; order Anaerolineales; family UBA11579; genus JAFGRA01. The sequence goes on from JBNKDB010000212.1 coordinate 2,527, forward strand.
TCACCAATCACGACGTGTATGTAGGTCAGTAGGCCCACGGACAAGATCGTGGCCAAGGTGTGTGCAGCCGGTTCTGCCATGCGGCCCAGGCTTTCTAGCGGGCCAAGCAGCCAATCGGCAATGGCGTGCTCACCGTACATACCAAGCCCCAGGCTGGCGATGGTGATTCCGACCTGAGCCGTGGTAATGTAACGATTCTGGCGTGCGGGGTCGCTCAAGACGGCCAGAACGTGTTTGGCTGTGGTCGAGCCTTCAGCAGCCAAAGTACGCATGCGCGTACGCGGTGCAGCCACGATGGCAAATTCGGCCGCCACGAACATGCCGTTCAGCAAGATCAATACCGCAATGATAAGGATCGGGATCAAGACGTCCATTACAACCTCGCCCTCACCCGCGCCGCTTGCTCAGGCGTGATCTGCGTACTCACCGCTGCCACCGCCCGGCCTTCCATTTTCTCAACCCGGAAAGTAAAACGGCCAATCACGATTTCTTCATCTAACATGGGAACGTGGTCGCTGGCATTCAGCACCAGTCCACCCAAGGTATCAATATCCTCTTCGGGCAGCTTCAAGCCCAACACCTCGTTAATATCTTCAACCAGCGTCTCCCCGCTGATCATCAAATGCTCATCATCCAGCAGCAGGAATGGCGGAATGTAGGTATCGAATTCGTCTTGCAAGTCACCAAAAATCTCTTCAACCAAATCTTCGATGGTGACCATCCCCAACGTACCACCATATTCGCCCAACACAATTGCTACCTGCTGGTGCTTGCGCTGCAAGAGCGAAAAAACCTGCTTGACCGGCATAGTCTCAGGTACAAAACTCACCGGGTGCAGGATTTCTTCCGGGTCTTCGGGCATTTCACCACAATGGCTGAGGCACATCAAATCTTTGAGATGCACCACCCCGATGATGTTATCGACCGTATTATGGTAAATCGGTAAGCGCGAATAATTAGAATCGGCCAGACGGGAGAACAACGTCCGGCAGCCCAGGCTGGCCGGAGCTGCCAGCATCTTGATGCGCGGAATCATCACCTGGCGCACGCGCGCCTCGCGCATGTGCAGCGTGTTGACCAGCATACGTTCTTCTTCCCGGTCGATCAAGCCCCCCGCGCTGCTCTCCAGGACCAACATAGCAATCTCTTCCGGGGAATGGATATGGGTATGCTCAGAAACCGAGTGCAGCCCGAAAATGCGCATGATGAGTTGCCCACTGCCGTTGAACAGCCAGATCAACGGCCGGAAGATCACCACCGACCATTGCAAGGGCACCAAGGTTGCCAATGCCAGGCGTTCAGGATATTGGATACCAATGTTCTTGGGGACCAGTTCACCAAGCAGCACTTGCAGGACGGTGAGCGCCAACAGCACGACCGACGCGCTGATCGATTCGGCCGCCAGTGTGGAAGTCGCTCCCAGGCGCTCGATCAACGGTGCAACCACACCGGATAACTGCGCCTGCCCATAATAACCAAGCACCAGGCTGGACACGGTAATCCCGATCTGGCAGGTAGCAACGTAGTTATCCAGGCGGTGTGAATCTTCGACCACGTCGAGCACACCCTGGGCGACCTTATTGCCCTCTTCGGCCATCTGGGTCAGCCGGGCACGCCGGGAACTAACCGCCGAAAATTCGGCCGCAACGTAGAGCGAATTTACCAGGATTAAGATAACGATGACGAGAAAAACAATCAACCAAGACATAGTTCACTAAATATCAATATCGTTTCATAGAGTATAACAGTTTTAGGGGGTTAGACGGTATGAAATCTAACAAATCTACAACCATGATCTGCTACGTATATTCATCAAAGCCACGGCTTACTCTTGCTCGATGCGCGGGTTCTGCCAGAAAACGTTGGCGTTCGCCGTCCGGCCGCCGTTCTGGTTGACCTGCAAGATCAACCGCACGGTCAGGCCGCTTAGATCGCTCAGGTCGGCCTTAACGATCTTGATCTGGCCGTCCATCTGCTCCGGCCATTCCTGTGCCACGCCAATCGTGCCATCTTCCAGTTCGTAATTCAACTGGAACATCACGCTGCAGCGGCTGGCCTCATCCATACAGCCAATCGTTGAGATAAAAGTGTAACCGTCCTGAATGGTGATCGCCGGGAAGAAGCCCTGAATATAGCCATCATCCTTGTTGTTGGGATGCACATTGAGCACAGTAGAATTGCCTGCCGTGCGATGTTCCAGCGCCGGGTCGTCGTCCGTGCGAACCCAGCCGATCTTCCCCTCCGCCGTGCCTTCACAAGGCAAGTAGCTGGCCTGGCCGGTATGCCATTCCGCCAGACA
>JBNKDB010000213.1:0-3426 GCA_050288045.1 Anaerolineales bacterium
TCAAGTTCCACGTCTCCTCGATCTACACCAAGCTGGGCGCTACCAACCGCACCGAAGCCGTGCGCCTGGGTGTACGCCTGGGGCTGATCGTTTTGTAGCCCCAGACATCAGGGAACAAAATGAAAGCTGGATTCGTTACAAAGATAGTCCGAACAACGAAAATGTGAAGGAGTACTGCCATGAAAACCAGCCGTTTTGCCCCTTTTTTCATCATCATCGTGATCGCCCTCATCGTGGCTGCTTGCAGCCCGAGCACACCAACCCCTACTACGCTACCCCCCGACACGCCGGAAGGTCGGCCGACAGCGACGCCACTGCCGCCCGATACCGACACACCCACCGATGAACCCACACCTTCTGAAACCCCGGAAGGTGAAACCGGAGATAGCGACGAAAGTGGTTGGCTGGACTGGGATGCCGAAGAATCCTGGGAAGGCACTGGTGGTGCCATACTCGAAGCAGGCGGCGGCGAGTTCGAAGAAGAAGCGCCAGCAGAGGAAGTCTATGAATCGGAAGGCGCTCCCCCACCAATGGCGGCTGACGAATCAATGGCTACTGCCCCAGCATTGGACTCCCGCAGCGATAAGGGCGAAGCCAATACGGTCAGTGAACTGCGCGCCGGGAGTGTGGACGACAACGCCGAATGGGACGACTATCTGCTCTACCGCATCAAGATCACCGAGTCGAACCTGAACGTGATCGACGTCGACGTAACCGAACGCCATACCTTCACGGTAACCAACGCCGCCGGGAATCCCATACTGGGTGCCCGCATCAGCGTCTTTGCCGGAGAGGATGAACTGGCTGTGATGCGCACCTATGCCGACGGACGCGCCCTGTTCTTCCCCAAGGCAACCGACGAACCGGACGCCCAGAGCTACCACGTGATCGTCGAGAAAGACGGCACTACAACCGAATTCGACATCGACCGCGATACCCGCGAACACGCTGTCGCCCTGGAAGCCAGTTCAGCCAGCGATCCCGTCCGCCTGGACGTACTCTTCCTGATCGATGTGACCGGCAGCATGGGTGACGAGATCCAGCAGCTCAAGGACAACATGATCGCCATCTCGGAGCAGATCGACGCCCTGCCCGGTGACCCCGATGTGCGTTTCGCCATGACCGTCTACCGCGATGAAGGCGACGCCTTCGTCAGCCGCACCTTCGACTTCACTCCCGACGTGGTCGAGTTCACCGAAGCACTGCGCATGGTGCAGGCCAGCGGCGGCGGCGACTACCCCGAAGACCTCGAAGAAGGATTATTCGACGCTATCCACAAGCCCGAGTGGCGGGTCGACAACACCGTCAGCCTGATCTTCCTGGTAGCCGACGCTCCCCCGCAGCTCTACCCGGATGATTACGACTACACCGCCCAGATGTTCGAGGCCAGTGAACGCGGCATGAAAATCTTCCCGATTGCCTCCAGCGGTCTGGACGACCAGGGCGAATACATCTTCCGCCAGTTGGCGCAATCCACGCTCGGCAAGTTCATCTTCCTGACCTACGGCGCAGGCGGTGACCCCAGCAGCGGAAGCGGTGACGAGACCACGCATCATGTCGAAGACTACAGTGTGCTCTCGCTCGACCAGTTGGTCGTGCGCCTGGTGGAGGACGAACTCGCCCACCTGACGCCGGAGCAGTAGGCGCTTACCTTAACATACAAGACGGACGCAGTCCGCCCCTACAAAAAGCACCGCAGACCCGAAAGGCACCAACCTTTCGGGTCATTGTCTTATAATTAATTTACCCTCGATGCCTGATTACTGGTCACTCATTATTACACTTGATTCACGTAAATCGCATCACATAATCACGTATCATCATCTTACAACTCATTAGGAGTCTTTATTATGGGAATGCACGGTGGCGGCTGGTGGAGTTTCATGACCTACGATGAAACCAAAGGCCAACCCAAAGTCAATCGGAATTTACTCAAGCGTGTCTCAGCATACGCCAAACCATACTGGTTTTCGATCGTGATGGTACTGCTGACCATCATGGTCACTTCATTATTGGGATTGATCCCACCCCTGCTGTACCGCGATCTTTTCGACAACGTCCTGCCCAACAAGGACGCCCAGCGCCTGAACCTGCTGGCTATCGGTATGATCGGTATCCCCATCGCCAGCAACCTGATCGACGTGGCGCAGCGCTACTTCAGTTCCAGGATGGGCGAAGGTATCATCTACGACCTGCGCCAGGCCATGTACAGCCATTTGCAGGCCATGTCGCTACGCTTCTTCACGCATACCAAGGCTGGTGAGATTGTCTCGCGTTTCAACAGCGACGTGGTCGGCGCGCAAAATGCGATCACCGGCACGCTTCCCAATATCGTCACCAATTCTTTCACGCTGATTAGCACATTGATAGTGATGATCTCCATCGAGTGGCGGCTGGCCGTGTTAGCAGTAGTCGTGCTGCCGCTCTTTCTACTGCCTTCCCGGCGCGTGGGCCACACCCTGCGCGAGATCCGCCGTGAGGCCATGGAACACAACGCCACGATGAGCAGTATCATCACCGAAACCTTGAGCATCAACGGGGCGCTGCTGGTCAAAACCTTTGGCCGCCAGAAACAGGAACTGACTCGCTATGAAGACACCAATCGCAAGGTGCGCGATATCGGTGTGCGCCGGGCAATGATCGGGCGCTGGTTCTTCATGGGCCTGGGCATCGCTGCAACCATCGGCACCGCCCTGATCTACTGGCTGGGCGGCCACCTCGTGCTCAGCGGGGCGATCAGCGCCGGGACCATCGTCGCTTTCGTGGCCTACCTGGCACGCCTCTACGGCCCGATCTCGGCGCTCAGCAATGTACAGATCGAGTTCGTTTCTTCGATGGTCAGTTTCGAGCGCGTCTTCGAGTACCTCGACCTGCCGGTCGAGATCAAGGATAAGCCCCAGGCCGTCCAACTCAAAGACGTACGCGGCCGTATCCAGTTCGACAACGTTTCCTTCAATTACCTGGCCGGGAACGAGCAGCTAGGGATCGGCATCAAGTACCAAAATGGGGATGGTGAAGATGGAAAAACAGAAAAGCCTTCATTCTTCGGGCCCGTATCCACCCGCCGCCACGCCTTGCAGCACCTCAACTTCGAGATCGAGCCGGGTGAATTAGCTGCCTTGGTTGGCCCCAGCGGGGCAGGCAAGACCACCATCACCTACCTGCTGCCGCGCCTCTACGACCCCACGGAAGGGCGCATCTGCATCGACGGGCATGACCTGCGCGATGTCTCGCAGGAATCGCTCGCCCACCAGATCGGCATGGTCACCCAGGAAACCTACCTGTTCCATGACACAGTGCGCGCCAATTTACTGTACGCCAACCCGGACGCCGACGATGCCGCCCTGATCGCTGCCAGCAAAGCCGCCAACATCCACGACTTCATCGCCCAACTGCCCGATGGCTACGATACGTTGGTTGGGGAGC
>JBNKDB010000214.1:0-1998 GCA_050288045.1 Anaerolineales bacterium
GTGGGTGCGCGCGGCCTGCGCCTGGGCCGACTGGCAGGGTGCCAAGGTGGCCCGCTTTGGTGACAACATGCGCGACGTGGCCGTGACCGAAGGCAACAAAGTTTCCGCCCAGGCTCAATTCGGCTTCGACGTGTATGGCTACGGTATCGGCGATCTGGTTGCCGCCATCAAGGAAGTCCCCGATGCGGACGCAGACAAACTTATCGAGCAATACCTGGACGAATACGACGTCGTCCCGGCCTTGCAGCCGGGCGGCGCACAGCACGATTCGCTACGCGAAGAAGCACGCGTCGAGAACGGCCTGCGCAACTTCCTGACCGCCGGGAACTTCAAAGCCTTCACCGACACCTTCGAAGACCTGCATGGTCTCAAGATGCTGCCCGGCCTGGCCGTCCAGCGCCTGATGCGCGACGGTTACGGCTTCGGCGCCGAAGGCGATTGGAAGACCGCCGCCCTGGTGCGCGCCATGAAGGTGATGAACGCCGGCATGGAAAGCGGCGTCAGCTTTATGGAAGATTACACCTACCATTTCACCCCCTCCGGCGATAAGGTATTGGGCGCCCATATGCTCGAAATCTGCGAGTCGATTGCGGCCAGCAAACCCAGCCTGGAGATTTACCCGCTCTCCATCGGCGGCAAGGCCGATCCCGTGCGCCTGATCTTCGACGCCCAGACCGGCCCGGCGGTGTGCGCCGCGCTGATGGATATGGGCCAACGTTTCCGCCTGCTGGTCAACAAGGTCGAGGTCGTGCCCACCGATAAACCGCTGCCCAAACTGCCGGTGGCGCGCGCCCTGTGGAAGCCGCTCCCCGACCTGAAGACCGCCGCCGCGGCCTGGATTTTGGCCGGTGGCGCGCACCACACCGGCTTCAGCTACGCGGTCACTGCCGAACACCTGGAAGACTTCGCGGGGATTGCCGGAATCGAAATGCTGTTGATCGACGAAAACACAACCCTGCGCGCATTCAAGCAAGAAGCGCGTTGGAATGACCTGTATTACTCCCTTGCCGCGAACCGCCTCGCGTGACGGCGGATCGTTTTCATCTGGGTGGCGGTCATCGGAATGATGGCCGCTGCCCCTCCTTTCCCCCTATGGTTGCAGAGGTAAGCGCGCTATCAATTGGCGCTTACCTCTGCTCAATTAAACGCTGGCAATCATTCAGCCTGTATAACGCCATTTATTCTCCCCCATTTCCAGCACCGTAAACTTGCACCAGAAATCCATCCCAATTGGACTGCAGACGTATACGCCCACTTGTAATTCCTCCGGCAATTTGTGTAAGTGGGCAACGCGCAACTGCGCCCACTTCTGGCCGTCGAAGGAACTTTCGAGCAGGAAGTCCGCGCCGTTTTTACTGATGCGGTACCACATCTCGTTGTGATCGGAGGAGATGTCCTGCGTGGCCCAATCGGAGTAGCCCAGGTTGGTGACCACCGAACCCAGGCGGCTGACCTGCGCATCCTCATACTCGGTGGAAGTCTTGATCCAGTTCTCGGCATCGACGCGCACGATCAGGCCACATTGGTCGTACTGCGCCTGCGGGCTGAATTCAACGTGTGTCATGATCGAAAAGTCGCCGCTTTGCTTGGTAAACAGGCAGTGCCCGTCATCGCGCCGGAAACCGTAATGCGTGCGCTGCCAGAAATCGGTTTCGGCGTCTGTATAGATTTCCAGCCCATTGCCAAGCTGGTACTTGGTCGGTTCATTGAACCAGTAGAATTTATTGGGGAGGGTTGTGGCTAAGAATTTTTCTATGAAGTGCATGGTGTATTTATCCTATGTGTATATTTTATCAGTCCACTTATTGTCGTAGTCAAAGCGTTTCTCGAAATTCGTTCTTATTTCATCATTATCTGGGTCTAAAAGTTTTTCAACATAGGAAGAAAAATGCTTCTCAAGTGCGTAAGTCAATTTTACTGGATTTATCATTAAGAAATCTTTTTTAGGAAAATATTTCAACGGAGAATCCAAATCACCAGAAAGTATTACTCGCCCTC
>JBNKDB010000215.1:0-3114 GCA_050288045.1 Anaerolineales bacterium
CGGCGGGCACGGCCTGGCCGACCTGCTGCCGCGCGAGCTGTTCGGGCAAATGCCGGATGCCTTCCGTATGAAAGACGGCGAACGTACCGCCGACCATAACTTCTGCCCCAGCAACGCCGCTGGGCTGGAAATCGTCAAGCAGAACGCCGCCGCGCATTTCCAGGTCCGCCCGGAGGCGAATGTCTTCCACATCTGGGCCGACGACATCCCCGGCGATGGTTGGTGCGCCTGCCCCCAATGCCAGCCGTACTCCCCCTCCGAGCAAGCCTTGCTGGCGACCAACGCCGTAGCCGAAGCCCTGGCGGAGGTCAGCCCAGACGCCCAACTCAGCTTCCTGGCTTATCACGACACCGAGGCTGTCCCCGTCAAAGTCACCCCGCGCCCCAACGTGTGCATGTTGTGGGCACCGCGCATGCGCTGCTATGCCCACAGCACGGATGATTCGGATTGCGCCGTCAACGTGCCGCGCTACGATGAAACCTTCCAGGCGCAGGTCGCTCACTTCGAGCAGGCCGGGACCGCCCCGGCGCGCGTCTTCGAATATTACCTGGATGCCATCTTGTTCAAGGCCGTGCTGCCGCCCTTCCCCAAATTGATCCAGGAAGATTTGCGTTTCTACCAGGCCGCTGGGGCACACACCGTCCAGGCCCTGATGACCGGCTACTTTCCCTGGACCAATCCGCAGATCGATGCCTGGCTGTTCGCCCGCCTGGCCTGGAATACCGAGTTGGATACCGATGCGCTGGTAGCCGATTTCTGCCGCTCCACTTTCGGCACGGATACCGAAGACCTGCCCGCTTATTATCACGCTCTGGAAGCAGCCTTCGCCCTGGCGCTGGAACTGCACCCCGAGCAGATCAAGCTCGATTTCGACTTAACCGACATCTGGAACAACCCGCCCACCGACATGGGCGATCCCTTCTATGCCCCCAAAGAAGAGTTGATCACCAGAGCACAGCGCAATACCCAGATCCTGGAACTACTGGAAAGCGCCCACCAACACCTGCAAGCCGTCCAGGAGAGCGCCAATCCCGGAGCCTGGAACGCCGAAGCCACCGCCTTCCAACTTTACGCCGCCTGGCTGCGCTTCGACTTCAACCGCCTGCAGCTCTACGCTGCCCTGGCCGATGGCACCCCCACCTCCGCCGCGAAAACCTACCTCGAGCAGGCCGAAAAAGCCCTGGTCGATGCCCTCGCCTGGGGGGACAAACACATCGCTGACAGCCGCTTCCGTATCAATTTCCGTATGCCGATGCGCGCCATGTGGGGATTGCGTCTGGCCTACCTGCGCGCCGAATATTTCACCCCCAAGGCATTGAGCTGGCTGGTGAAACTGCGCGCCCTGGCACAAACCGCGCCGTTGTATTTGCGCCTGCGTAATATTTATGAATGATTCGTAATCCGAGAATCGAAATACGAGCAACGTGAATGATTCGAATTACATGAAGATCAGTTTTTGGAGATACCCCATGCTTGTTTGTCAGCATGTTGTACATCTGCTTCATCACAGGTATTCCCTCACACTACGTTCGAAATGCCAAAATAATTTGTCAATGTTTGGTTTATTCGTATCATTTGTAATATTCGTGCTATTCGTGTTCAAGAACATAATTCGCCCGAGCCGCCGATTCATATCTTTCAATCAACTTTAATTTCCATCAATTGACATCCAAAAGCTTTCAGGTATAATACGTCCACGGTCTTGGGGGTTCGTCTAGTGGTAGGACAGCGGTCTCTGGAACCGTAAGCCAAGGTTCGAATCCTTGACCCCCAGCCTGAAAACCCCGTGCAATGCACGGGGTGTTTTCTTATCCAGGCCGGTTGCCACGCCGTTCATTTTAGGATATATTCTTAAAGCAACTTGTACAGGATGAATACCTGGGGGAACATCCGCCATCACCGGATCGAGAAAGCGTTTAGATCGGAAAAGGAGCGGCGTAATGGAGCATGCAACCGGTATCGATGTATCAGCTTATCAAGGCAAGATGGATTGGGATAAAGCCAAATCGAAAGGCATCCGCTTTGCGGCCTGCCGGGCGACGATTGGCGACTACTATGTCGATCCTTACTTCCCCCGCAACTGGAGCGAAATGCAGCGCGTCGGCCTGTGGCGCACAGCCTATCACGTCGTGCGTCCCAACGTCAACGCCGTCGCCCAGATGAATAACTTCTTCAACACGGTCGGCTCGGACGACCCGGATATCCCCTGGGTGCTGGACTGTGAAGTGCACTTCGAAAAGCGCAAGATCATGGGCGTGTTGAAGACCACCAAAACCTACACACCCCAGGAAATCAATTCACGCACCTTGCAATGCGCTAACATCATCGAACAGCGCACCGGCCGCAAACCACTGATCTATACCAACAAAAACCATGTGGATAATTACATGCATGCTCCCAGCTTCCTGGCGAATTACGAACTCTGGGTCGCCAGCTACCCTAACGATTACAGCCAACCGCTGCAAAAACCGAAAATGCCGTCCGTTTGGAATGAATGGCTAATCTGGCAGTTCGAAGCTGACGGTAATGGTAAAGGCGCCGAATACGGTGCCCAAAGCCTGGCGATCGACATCGACCGCTTCAACGGCACGGCTGACGAAATGCAGGCTTATTTCAAAATTCAGGGTGGGCAGCAACCCGGCCCACTCCCCCCAGCCACTGTCGCTACCTGGCCAGACGATGGTCTGCCCCGCTACCACGAAACCATCTTCCATCAATTCGATTGGATCACCTTCCCAGACAGCAAGTACGGCCGCCTGGTCAAGGTCAAACCCACCAGCAGCGACACATCCTACGTCACCGTCAGCTACCGGCCGCAGTTGCCCAGCGCCGGGCGTTATCTGGTGGAAGCCTTCATTCCATCCATCAATGCTAACGCCCGCCAGGCCACCTACATCGTCGAACATTACGTAAACGGCACAAGCACCGGCCAGCAGATCACCATCGACCAGTCCGCTTTCCACAACCAGTGGGTGCCATTGGGCGAATTCGAGCTCGACCCGGCCCGGGAAGACGACGGGCGTGTCGACGCCACCGATTTCAGCCTCGAGCAGCCCCCACAGTTGATCGCCTTCTCCGGCATTCGCTGGCGCAAATTGGCGTAAATATCAAATG
>JBNKDB010000216.1:0-9369 GCA_050288045.1 Anaerolineales bacterium
AATAACTTTCCGTCTGGGGATGTTCGAGCGGGTCACCGTAAATCTCGCTGGTCGAGGCCAACATATAGCGCGCCCCTTGCGCCAGCGCCACACCCAGCGTGTTGTGCGTCCCCAAAGCCCCGGCTTTCATGGTCTGGATGGGTAGGTTGGGATAACCGTAGGGCGATTTGGGATTCGGACTGGCCGGGGAAGCAAAATGCATGACGGCGTCGATTTTCCCGGGCACAAAAATGTAATCCGACACATCGTGGCGGATGAACTGGAACTTCTCGTTTCCGGCCAGATGGGCCAGGTTCTCAGGTTTACCGGTAACGAAATTATCCATGCCAACGACCTCATGGCCCTCTTTCAGCAGCCGGTCGCTAATGTGTGAACCCAAAAATCCCGCGGCACCAGTGATCAAAACTCTCATTTTATTATTCTCCAAATGTCATAGATTATGGCAAGGGACAAAGAAACGTCCCAATAAGACAAGTCGTAAATTCTACCGCCAATCCAGCATAGTCGTAAAGTTATCGCCGGTAAGCTGCTTGGCGGCCCCGCTCTCCAATTCAACCAACCACAGGTTGCCCTGGTAGACCACAGCCAGGGACAGCGGCGCGTCATCATCTTCCTGCGGTGACCAGGCCAGACGCTGCGGGTCCAGTCCGGGCGCGCCTTCTGGCGGGAACAGAATTTGCTGCTTTGAACCGTCACGCTCCATCACCACCAACTGGTAACTGCTGGTGTCGCTTTGGGTTGGGGAAAGCGCCTGTAAGTAAGCTACGTAATAGGTCTGGCGGCTATTGGCATCGACCACCAGCGGCGAGGGTGAAGGATAGGCAAACATACCCACTTCCGACACCATTGGGATCGGCGGCACATCGGCCAAGGAAACTGCTGTCAAGTCGAACAGCGGCGATTCTTCGGCAGACAACACGCCTTCTTGCGGGGCATGATCGACCGTGAACAATGTGCGGCTGTCGGGGCTCCAGGCCATGCCCGGCATCCAGGCCCAATCGCTGCGCGTCAACAAAGGCGTGATCTCCAACAGCGGGTTGATCTCTTCGGCCTCGAAGTCGACCAGACCAACACCGTCCGGGCGAGCATAAGCCAGCAATTCACCATCTGGCGACCAGGCATAATCGCTGCCCCACCAACCGTACACGCCGCCGGAATTTGGCTCCAGCGCCACGCGCGGGCTGGAAGCCCAACCATTGGGGCTAAAGGTAATGAAATTCAAATCGTTGTTGGCTTGCCAGCCGGGGGCCGTTGTGGAAGTTTCCACGGTGGAATACACAATACCGTTATTGGACGCGGGCACCCAGTCAGCAAACCAGATGACGTTATTCACGTTCAGGTCAACAAGTGTGCCGGTGTCATCCTCTACATTTGCCACCCACAGCGAATTAATGACATCTTCATCCTCTTCGGCGCGCGTGAAAAGCAGCCAGGCTCCATCCGGGGAAAGCGAGAAGATGCGTCCATCCAGGTCACCGGTAGTTACGATCGGACGCCGGTTGCCGGTGTTATCCTCCATCACCCAGGCATTACCCGATGAAATATAAGCCAGGCGGCCGGGGATATTGACGGCTGCAAAAGGCGTCTGGCTGCCGATCATCACCACTTCGGGGACAGCTTCGGTGATCGTGACCGTCTTGAAAACCGTACGGTTGATCTCAACATCATCTTCGAAGAGCCGCCGGTAAGTGATTTCCTGTGCGCCGTTGACACCCGGCTGGATCAAACGCTGCTCGCCTTCGGGGAGGGATTCGTTGCGCAAGATCTGGGTTTCGAAAGGAATAACGACTTCCTCGATCTCGAATTCTTCACGCACACGGATCAGGCGCACGCTTTCGCCTTCCGAGAGCACAGTGAACAAAGGTGGGTCGGAACGATCCAACTCGTTTACGCTGTTGCCGGCGGCTTCGATGGCATCTTGGGCTGTGCTGCCAGGCGGAATGGTTACCGTGGATGTCTCTCCCCCGGCGACCACATCGACCTGGATTTCTGCTTGCTGTACCTGCGGTGGCGCGCACGCCGTGACCAGCAGTATCAGGCACAACCACTTCATGGATTGCATTGTTTTTAAGGACTTTTTCATGTGCAATGTTATGCTTTGTACATTAGGCTGGTATAATCCAAGCCTGACAAAATAAATCTGACGAATTCCGTCAAAAAAAGACGTTGTATTATAGCATGACAGAAGAAACCAATACACCTGAAGAGATGCAAGAAATTGACCTGGTCGCTCAGTTGGAAGCGCTTTTATTCGTCACGCCGAGCGCGGTTTCCACCGGACAGTTAGCCACTGCCCTGGAAGTAACCCCGCGCCGCGTCGAAATCGCACTGGAAGAACTCGAAGCGCTGTATGCTAACCGCGGTATCCGCGTGCAGCGCCACCGTGACCGCATCCAACTGACCACCGCCCCGGAAACCGCCCAGGTCGTCGAGCGTTTCTTGAGCCTGGAAGCTACCACCCGCCTCAGCCGCGCTGCCCTGGAAGCCCTGGCGATCATCGCCTACCAGCAGCCGGTCACGCGCCCAATGGTCGATTCGATCCGCGGCGTGAACAGCGACGGTGTGATCCGCAACCTGCTCAGCAAGGGATTGCTCGAAGAAGCCGGACGCTCCGAAAGCCCCGGCCGCCCGATCCTCTACGAAACCACCCCGGAATTCTTACAGCATTTTGGGCTTGCCAGCCTGGAAGAACTCCCCCCGCTGGCCCCCGACGAACTGCCCGATACCACGGAAGCAGACGATTCCCAGCAGCTACAACTACTGAAAGACTAGGTCACTCTCGATGGAAGATCGTGTCCAAAAGATCCTCGCCCAGGCCGGTTACGGCTCGCGGCGCGCCTGCGAACAGATCATCGCCGCCGGCCGCGTGACGGTGAACGGCAAACTCATCCAGTTGGGCGATAAAGCCGATTCAGATAAAGATGAAATCCGCATCGACGGACAGCTCGTCAAGCCAGCAGAAAAGATGGTTTACATCGCCCTGCACAAACCGCGTGGTATTGTTTCCACCACGGAAGATGAAGAGGGCCGCAAGACCGTACTCGACCTGGTACCCAACGACGTGCGCCTGTTCATGGTCGGCCGCCTGGACCTGGAAAGCGAAGGCCTGGTACTGCTGACCAATGACGGCCAGCTTGCCAACCGCCTGATGCACCCGCGCTACGAACATGAGAAAGAATATCGCGTCTTGCTTGCCCGCCACCCAGACAACGAGCAATTGAGTTTGTGGCGCAAGGGCGTGATCCTGGAAGATGGTTACAAGACTGCTCCGGCCAAGGTCTACCTGGAACGCTACCAGGGCAAAGGCGCCTGGATCAAGATCGTTATGCATGAAGGCCGCAAACGCCAGATCCGCGAGGTTGCTACCCGCATTGGCTTACCCATCGTCAGCCTGGTGCGCACCCGCATTGGCTCCTTGAAATTGGGCAGTATGCCTAAAGGCGATTGGCGCTACCTGACTGAAGCAGAGATCGCCGCGTTAAAAGGGGAAACACCAAAACAGCCGCGCAAGAAAAGCTCCCCACGTAAAGGCACGTATAAAAGCAAGAGAAGTCCAAGACGACGATAGCGTTCCATTTCAGCCTGCATCGTTTTATGAAGTTGGATCATTCGGTGTAATTTCACGCGCAAGCAAAGTTCAAAACAGCTTATCCACTTGTCAGATTTTTTCATTCACTCCGTTAAATTGCTTAGATGCGCTCTACAGACAACCTTCAGCTAAATAACCCGGAAGTATTCGGCCAGTTCTATGAAGCAGCGCATCTGGCGGTATTTCGCTACATCTACGCCCTACACGGCGGCCCGCGCCAGGAAGTCGAAGACCTGACTGCCGAGACCTTCATCAAAGCCTGGAAAGCCCGGCGGCGCTTCAAAGGCCCCCAGAAGGCAGCCGTTAGCTGGGTGATGTTGATCGCTCGCCGCCTGGTGATCGACAGCTTTCGGCGGCAGAAAGTGCGTGGCTACCAGATCGACATCGAAGCCAGCGAATTGCTCTCTGTGGAGCCGCTGCCCGAGGAACACACTACGCAGCAAGAACAAATCACGACCTTGATGAACTTGCTGGGTACCCTCCCGGTCGAAAAGCGTGAATTGTTGATCTTGCGCTACGTGCTCGGCTGGCGAGTGAAGGACATCGGCGAACACCTCGGCCTGCAAGAAAACACCGCTTCCGTACAGATCAAACGCACTTTGCAGAAACTGCGCCAGGACTGGCCAGTCAGTAATTTCGAGGATTGAACATGCCGGAATATAACCAATCGAACGCCAGCGATAGACCAGATTCGGAAAGCATCGCGGCCTTGCTCGAAAAGTTCCAACCCAGGCCCAGCGCCGCATTCCAGGCCCGCATGCAATCCGCGCCCTGGAATCAGCAAGGCGCGGCCCTCAAGCACAATTTCAGCCGGTATGCCTGGCGTTTCGCAATGATTTTATTGGTGGTGAGTATCTTTTTCCTGTTCACCCCCTTCGCAGGCGAATCGCTCAAAGCTACGGCTAACCGTTTATTGCAATTCTTTATCCCAGCCGACAGCGACCGCACCGCAATCCAGGTCACCATCCCGCCCACAGACCGTACCAATGCGCTCAACCCGCAGACCGATTTTGCTGCCAGCCTGCAAGATGTGATGGAACAAGCGCCCTTCACGTTGCGCACGCCGGGCGAGTTGCCGGAGGATTACACCCTCAACGGAGCAAATTACACTGCCACTCACCAGCAGGCCGCGTTATACTACAGCGGTGACAAACGCAGCCTGATCCTCGTGCAGCATCCGGTCGGCAATTTCTTCGAGCAGATCGGCGAAAGCGCCCGGGTGGAGATCATCCGGGAGGGTGAGATCACTTATGAATACGTGACCGGCGGCTGGGTCATCCGGGGTGAAGACGGCGAAATTCTGGCAACTGCCCTGCCGGGTACCACCGTTACCCTCAACGCTTACTGGGACAACAGCATCAGCCGGCAAACGCTGCGTTGGCAAAAAGATGATATTCAATTCGAATTGATCAGTTACGGCGAATTAGACCGCCAGACAATGCTCTCGATCGCGGCAAATATGCGATAATATGCACAACCTATTTTTGGAGTAATGCATGGACGAGTTTACACAGGAAGACGCAAAAGAAAATCCGGAAGATCAACTTCAGGAAGAATCCACTCAAGCAGAAGCAGTTCAAGATGCCGAGATTCAGGTGGAGCTTGAACAAGCAGAAGAGGAACCCGAAGATTCGGTCTTGGAAGTTGCAGAAATCAGCGCAGAAGAAAAGCTGGGCCGCTGGCTGGAAAGCCCTTTACTGACCACGCTGTCCTTGAACTGGACCAAGCTGATCTTCGTCGGCATCATCCTCCTGGCGATCGTCACGCGCTTCTATGACCTGGAATCACGCGTAATGAGCCACGATGAGAACTCCCACGTTTACTTCTCCTGGCAGTTGTACCGCGGCAATAATTACGCCCACGACCCGGTCACACACGGGCCTTTCCAGTTCCACGCCGTAGCGCTCTCCTACTTCCTGTTCGGCGACAACGACCTGACCGCCCGCATCCCTTCTGCCGTATTCGGCATCGCCGCGGTGGCCTTCTTGTGGGCTTACAAGCGTTACCTGGGCAAGACCGGCACGCTGATCGCCGCGGCCCTGTTCGTGATTTCTCCCTTCCTGCTGTACTACGACCGTTACGTGCGCAACGAATCCTTTGTAGTGCTCTTTGGCCTGGTGGCATTATGGGCTGCGCTGCGCTACATGGATACCGGCAAGCCACAGTTCCTCTATTATCTCAGCGCGGCCACGGCCCTACACTTCACCACCAAGGAAACCTCGTTCATCTACACCGCCCAGTTGCTGCTCTTCCTCGGTTTTCTGTTCATTTACCGCCTGAACCAACTACCCTGGAAAAATCCGGGCAATCGCCATCTCTTCAACATCTTCCTGATCGCCGCGGCGCTTTTCCTGGTCATTGCTATCGGTGTCAACCAGATCGTCACCCCGGACGTTGCCATCCCCGAACCGGTAGTCACCGCAGAAACCGGAGAGGAGGCAGCCGGAGCCGGACTTCCAGCCATCTCCCCGATGGTCTTGCTTTTCATGGGTCTGGGTGGGCTGAGTTTCCTGATCGGATTTGGCATCATGCTCTACGGTTTTGGCTTCCAGGCGCTGCGCAAGGAGCGTTCCTTTGGCCTGATGCTTCTGCTGCTCACGTTGGTGCTGCCCAGCCTGGCCGCCTTCCCCATGTTCGTCAGTGGACTTAACCCAACCGATTACTACACCAATGAGGGTATCCTTCGCATCGTCGCCTTCCTCATCCCAATGGCCGCGATCGCGATTGCCGCCGGAATGTGGTGGAATCCACGTGAATGGCTAATCAATAACGCCATTTTCTACATTATTTTCGTACTCTTCTTTACCACTTTCTTCACCAACGGGCGCGGCCTGCTAACCGGCCTGATGGGTTCACTGGGGTATTGGCTGGAACAGCAAGGGGTGGAGCGCGGCAGCCAACCGAAGTACTACTACCTGCTCGTTCAAATTCCGGTCTATGAATACCTGGGCGCATTGGGCACGCTGCTGGCGGGAGGCATGGGTCTGGGTTGGCTCATCCAAAAGAGCGGGATTCCGGTGATGTCACCAAGGCCGCGTCGTATTTTTTCCATCGGTTCGGTTATACAGGTTCCAGAATTTCCAGAGGAAGATCCTATCCAGCCTGTCAACGCAACTCGCAGGAAGGGAATTTTCGGCATCGAACTAATAGAAAATCCCGAAACCGGGGAACTTTCTCCCATTGCCAGCAAATTACAGGCCGTACTGTTATTAATCTTCTGGGCGATCAGCAGCCTGGCAGCGTACAGCTACGCCGGGGAAAAAATGCCCTGGCTGACCGTGCACATTGCCTGGCCGATGCTGCTGGTTACCGGTTGGGTGCTGGGTAAGCTCTTCGACCAGATCCAATGGAAACATTTCTTCCAGCGTAAAGGTGTGCTTGGTGTAACGCTCATAGTGCTACTTTTGGTAAGCCTTGCAATTACTGTCAGCCTATCGCTCACTAGTATGAACCTAGAAACCGGACGGCTGTCCGCCGATTATTGGGTAGCGTTGGCGGCCAGTATACTTAGCGCCATTGGTATGATCGTGGTGGTCTGGTCCTGGAAATTCCAGGAGTTCCTGCGCGTCGCCACGCTGGTCATTTTCACCGGGTTAGCCGTGCTTACGGCGCGCGCTTCCTTCCGGGCCGCGTATATCAATTATGATTACCCCACCGAATACCTGGTCTACGCCCACTCGGCTGACGGCATCAAAGTAATCCTCTCCCAGATCGAAGAAATTTCCGAACGTGTGACCGACGGCAACGACCTGGTAATCGCCTATGATAACGAAACCACCTATCCCTACTGGTGGTACTTGCGCGATTATCACAACCAGCGCTACTACGCCGCCGACCCTACCCGGGATTTGCGCAATGCGCCGGTCATCATGGTTGGGCAGGCTAATTTTGCCAAACTGGAACCCATCGTCGGGCAAGCTTACGAACGCTTCGACTACAACCGCATCTGGTGGCCGAACCAGGATTATTTCGATAACTTCAGCTACATCCGCAGCTACCTTTCCGATCCAGAAACCCGTCAGGCAATGTGGGTTGCGTTGTTCGATATCTGGTTCAACCGCGATTACACCAAATACGGCCAGGTCACCGGCAAGGATTTCTCACTGCCCAACTGGTCTCCGGCCGACCGCATGCGGCTCTACATCCGCAAGGACATCGCTGCCCAATTGTGGGATCATGGTGCTGCACCGGTCGCCGCCGAAGTTGTTGCCGATCCCTATGAAAACAAGGGCATTTCCTTACAGCCTGACTTCGTCTTCGGCGCGCTGGACACTGAACCTGGCTATTTCAACGCGCCGCGCGATATGGCGATTGCGCCGGACGGGTCGCTCTACGTGGCCGACTCGCGTAATAATCGTATCCAGCACTTCGATGCCGCAGGTAACTTCCTCGATGCTTTCGGCGCCTACGGTTCAATCGACACCGATACAGCCGGAAACGGCCAATTCTACGAACCCTGGGGGTTGGCTGTAGCCGAAGATGGCTCGATTTTCGTGGCCGACACCTGGAACCACCGCATCCAGAAGTTCTCCCTGGATGGTGAATTCATCACCACCTGGGGCTTCTTCAACCAATCCACCGACGATCCCTACGCCATGTGGGGCCCGCGCGATGTTGCCATCGATCTCAATGGCAACGTGCTGGTCACCGATACCGGTAACAAACGCGTGCTGGTTTACGATCAGGAAGGCAATTACGTGACCCAATTCGGCGGGCAAGGCTTCAGCCCCGGCGAGTTCGACGAACCAGTCGGCTTGGCCGTCGACCCGGACACGGGCATGATCTACGTAGCCGACACCTGGAATCAACGTATACAGGCTTTCCAGGTCGACGAAAACAACATCTATGTCCCGGTCAACGCCTGGGACATCAGCGGCTGGTACGGCCAATCGTTGGACAACAAACCCTACCTGGATGCCCGTAACGGGCAGGTCTTCGTCGTCGATCCCGAATACCCGCGCATCCTGGCCTTCACCAGTGATGGACAGTTCAACTACTATTGGGGCGAGGATGTTGCCAGCCTGGGGATTGCCAGCGGCGTAGCTGTTGATCAAGACGGCGGGGTATGGGTCAGCGATGGAGCCAACAGCCAAATCTTACATTTCACGCTGCCCTAAACAAATTATCGCTTTGTAAAGGCGACCCGGGCAACCAGCTGGTTGCCCCTATAGATAAGATTTTTTAACTATTCAGGAGACTACATGGAAGACCTGAAACCGCAACCGAAAAACTGGCTCGAACGCAACGTAATCGCGTCGATCAACCTTAATTGGGAAACCCTGTTCTTTGCCGTTATCGTCATCCTGGCGATAGCCACACGTTTCTACGACCTCGAAGCGCGCGTGATGAGCCACGACGAAAGCCTGCATACCTACTATTCCTGGGAACTCTACGACGGGCGCGGCTTCGAGCATACCCCGCTGATGCACGGGCCGTTGCAGTTCCATCTGGTTGCGCTCTCCTATTTCCTTTTCGGTGACAGCGACCTGACCGCCCGCATCCCGGCCGTGGTATGCAGCATCCTCGCCGTGATCCTGCTATGGAACTACCGCCGCTATCTGGGTAAAGCCGGGACACTGATCGCCGGTCTGCTGTTCGTGATCTCGCCCTATTTGCTCTATTATGGGCGTTACGTGCGCAACGAAGCCCTGGTACTCCCGCTTGGGCTGATCACGATCTGGAGCACCTTACGCTACCTGGACACCGGCAAACCGCGTTACCTGTACTTCCTGACTGCGGTGACCGCCCTGCACTTCACCACAAAAGAAACTTCTTTCATC